>NZ_JBRILT010000003.1:0-214173 GCF_052977065.1 Shewanella sp. 125m-1 | reverse complement strand
GAACCTAGAACCTAGAACCTAGAACCTAGAACCTAGAACCTAGAACCTAGAACCTAGAACCTAGAACCTAGAACCTATTTATATAACGAAGCATCACCCTTATTAGGCCGTGTCTTAAACCGTCTATGTAACCACATATACTGCGATTTATTACGGCTAATAATCTCTTCGATAATCTTATTGCCACGCTTGGCATCTTCAATCTCATTCTCGCCGGGAAAGTTATCTAACGGCGGCTGGATCTCAATATTGTAGCCTGTGTCGTCACTATTACGCTCAACAAAGAAAGGCAATACTTTGGCTTTTCCCAGTCTGGCTAGAGTGGTGGCGCCGGTGATCGTTGCGGCTTCGGGTACATTAAAGAAGGGGATGAAAGTGGCGCTTGAACGGCCAAAATCTTGGTCGGCGGTATACCAGATAACGTTAGGCTCGCGCAGGCTGCGTACCATCTGGCGTAGGTCGCGTTTGGGGACTAAGGCTTTGTTCGAGCGGAGCCGACCTTTAACCTGTAAGTATTCCATGACCGGATTATTGTGCGGGCGATACACGCCAACACCGGGCTGGAACTGACCAAAAATACGGGCGCCCATCTCTAGAGGCAGACAATGGACGGCAAATAAGATGACTCCTTGGCCGCTATCTAATGTCTGCTCGACATACTCTTGGCCTTTTATAGTCATGTGTTGCTGAATTTTTTCATCAGACCACCACCAGGCGTTAGCGGTATCGAAGATGGCTTTGCCTGTTTCTTCGAAGTTCTCTTTGAGCAACTGGTCGACTTCATTCTTGGGCATATCAGGGAAACACAGTTCTAGATTACGCCTTGCGGTCTTAGCGCGTCCGCCGACGAGCTTCATTCCTAAGCGACCAAGTGCTGTGCCCATTTTCATCTGCATTCGCAGCGGTAACAGTTGCGTTAAGCGCATAAAGCCCACGCCTAACCATATAAGCCAATACTTAGGGTGATAAAGGTGAGATGTAAATTGCGCTTTTTCTACCACGTAATTCTCGAGTCCATTGAAAAATTACTCATTATTCTAACTCAAAAGCGATTAGAATTAGGTACAATCACAATTAAATTTTGCGAAAGATATAGGCACTATGAAGATTTCTCTGCCAGCATTTGAAAAAGCCAAGGTTCTCGTTGTCGGTGACGTAATGTTAGATCGCTATTGGGCGGGCCCTACCGCGCGGATCTCACCTGAAGCTCCTGTTCCTGTAGTTAAAGTTGAACAGCTTGAGGATCGACCAGGCGGCGCAGCTAATGTGGCAATCAATATTGCAACTCTAGGTGGCAGTGCAAGTCTTGCGGGTATTGTGGGTGAAGATGAAACCGCTGACGCGCTTACTCTAGGCATTCAGACCCTTGGGGTCGAGCCGAACTGGCATAAAGTGGCTGGCAAACCGACTATCACTAAGCTGCGTGTTATGTCGCGTAACCAGCAGTTATTGCGTTTAGATTTTGAAGAAAACTACTCTGAAGCTGAGAGTGAAGCGCTGTTAGCACAAACCTTGCCGGAACTGGATAAGGTCGATGTCGCGGTGTTATCTGATTACGCTAAAGGGGCATTAATTTCGCCACAAAGCTTTATTGCCGCCGCTAACGCGAAAGGCGTAAAAGTGTTGGTCGACCCTAAAGGTAGTGATTTTGCAAAATATCGCGGCGCGTACCTGTTGACGCCAAATATGAGTGAGTTTGAAGTGGTGGTGGGCAAGGTTGAGTCTGAGTCGGACTTAGTGACTAAAGCGCAAGGTCTGCTTGAGGCGTATGACTTTACCGCTATGCTAGTGACTCGCTCTGAAAAAGGCATGACCTTGATTACTCGCGACCAACCTGAGCTACATATTCCTACCGTTGCTCGTGAAGTTTTTGATGTAACGGGCGCGGGTGACACGGTGATTTCAGCTTTAGCAACCGCCATTGCCGCGGGCAGTGATTTGCCGCAGGCCTGTGCTATCGCGAACACGGCAGCAGGCATCGTAGTGGCTAAACTTGGCACCTCGACGGTGACCCGCCTTGAGCTAATTGAAGCGTTATCGCTTAATCATGGTGAGTCTGGTTTTGGGGCGGTCAGCGAAGATCAACTGGCCTATGCGCTTGAGCAGGCAAAGCTACGCGGTGAGCGTGTGGTGATGACCAATGGCTGTTTTGATATCTTGCATGCAGGCCATGTGAGTTACTTACAACAGGCTCGCGCTTTGGGCGATCGCTTAATTGTGGCGGTAAATACTGACGCATCGGTTAAACGCCTTAAAGGTGAAGGCCGCCCGGTTAACACCGAAGATAGACGCATGACGGTATTGGCAGCCCTTGCCTCGGTGGATTGGGTGGTACCGTTTAGCGAAGATACACCGCAACGTATTATCTCTCGCTTACTGCCAGACCTATTGGTTAAAGGTGGCGATTATAAAGTGGAAGATATTGCCGGTGGCAGCGAGGTCATGGCCGCCGGTGGTCAGGTGAAAGTCTTGTGCTTTGAAGACGGTATTTCAACCACGGCGATTATCCAAAATATCATGGCTAATCAGTAGTATTAACGTTATATGATGAGCTCGCTTGCCGTCACTTTTGCGCTCAGTGTCGGTACTGCAAGTGGCTTTTTATGGACAGATATTGGTCCTAAAAAAGCCCTTGTTTGCGAGCTAAATCTGCTTGAAACTTGTGTTACCCAGCTTCCGCCATCAGCTCGTCGTCAACTTCCCACTCGGCTCAACGATTTACACTATCTACTCGGTCAGCGGGGCGCGATGGTGCTGCCTCTACGCCATGATCATATTGCTGGTTTGGTGATCACTGATTATGAGCAATTACCGCGTAGCCAAACGATTAATTGGGGCATGGGCCACTTCTCCTTGCCGCTTAAACAGCAGGCGCAATTAACTTATTGGCACGAGCTTGGGCATCTGTATGCCATTGACGCGCTAAGTCGTCAGGGGCAAACGATTACAAGCCCATATCAGCACGAGTGGTTGGCGGATCTGTATTTGGTTTGGCGCATTGCGCTTGAGACTCAAAGTTTAGATCTCGCATGGCAGCAGTACCATAGACGTAATCTCGCGGTGATGGCTGACAGTGAGTTTATATCCCACTGGTCGGTGCCCGTGCTCGCGCAGGTACTTGCGCATTATTCACTTGAGCAGCTAAATCAATTTGACAGTTTTAATGACTTTTGGCGCGACATATCGCCTCGACTCGTGCTGCATGACAAAGATACCCTCAATGAGTTTTCTAGCCTTATGCAGCGCACTTTTGGTGCAGGAACCGTGCAACCTTTGCCGGGTTATATCTATTGGCGCAAAGCAAAATTGGGCGAGTATTTAACGCCAACCTTGGTTGAGGTGATGGGGCAAACTGCAGCCGCTGACTGGCTTAGCTCGCAACAGATGACGGCTGAGTAAGAGCTGAATGAGAGCTGAATGGAAGTGATTGATTTAGGCATTGATAAAGTACTTTTGCTACAGTATCGCCATATCGATTTCAGTGAAGTGGTGTTATGGCAAAGCGTACTAAAATCCAAACTAAACAGACCATACAACAGATCCTCGATGAGGCGATGAAGCAGATTTTAGATCTGGGTTACGATGCCATGTCATATTCAACTTTGTCTGAGGCAACTGGCATTAGCCGTACCGGGATCAGCCATCACTTTCCCCATAAAATCGACTTCCTAAAACAGTTAGACTCACGCATCGCAAACCTGTTTATCGAACGCTTAGACTTCTCCTGTATTCAATCGTTACAAAATTCGTGGAAAGCCTCATTAAAGCTACCTTACTTTAGATCTATTATCCGTTTGTTCTTTGCCATTTGTGGCTCTAACCAGGTGCATGTTGAGCGTTATAACGCTATCAGCTTGGCCAGTGAAACGGCCGTAAAGGAATTGGGCGAGCAGGGAAGGTTACTGGTTAACGCTTTGGTTGGTCAGAGCGCGTTAGTGCTATTTGGCGAGCCCAATGAGGTTACCCGTTAGTATAGAGTCCACGATAAAAAGGCCGCAATTGCGGCCTTTTTAATGAGCATTAATTTAGTATTAGAAGTGCCACTGCAGGTAAACACTCTGATAGTTACTGCCGCCGCTAATACGGCCGAAGGCTGAACTTGACTCAAAGATCCCCGATCTATGATGGATGCTGTAACCAAACCACATGTTAACTAACTTAGCGGAATTAAAAATATCCCCCACATTGACGTCCAATGAGAAGTCTAAGTAGTTAAGTAATTTAGAGGGTTTGTAATCTTTAATTTCTAACTCGCTTCCCTCGATATGGGTGACGTTACTGACATAAGATAAGCCTTCTGCGACACCCAGTCTAAAGCGTGGACCCAGCTCGAAGGTGTAGAATGCTTTTACGGCTATTACAGCTTCGGCAATATCACTTTGTACCTCTGAGCTATGGTGCCAAACCAGACCTGGGGTCAGGTATAAGTCGATAGGGAAATTAAACAAACTATCGGTGAGCTGAGTACCATAAAATGCCGAGGTCATCTGGTTATTGTATGGGTCGGTCTTGGTTTGCCATTTCAAGATGGCATTAAGGTTGGATGGTGTTGCCCAGCCGTGGGCGATGCGGATATATTCGCTACCCTCTTTACGCTTAGTGGGGGCTGGTTGCGCTGAGTATTTTTTGCTATTAGGTTCAGGGAAGAAACCAAAGCCTAAGAATGACTCATATTGAAAGCGGTTATTAATGGTTGGCAAGTTGTAGACATCGTCTTCGAGACGACCAACGCCAAACTGTCCGAGCAGATATAGGTTGCTGAACACATGGTAGCGTGCTTTCACACCGGCGTTAACACTCACACCACCGCCTACATCGTATTGATTTAAGCCGTAGTAGTAGTCATTAAAATCAGCGCTTTTCCATTGAAATTCTGCATAAGGCTTGACTCTCCAGTCACCAGACTCCCAGTGATATTGGGTGCGGCTATAGGCATAGCTGCGTTTATGAGAGTCGGATAAAAAGGCCAGGTCAACATCCCACTCATCTTTAACGAAGCGATATTGTAATCCAAAATCAAAGGCTTGAGATTGGGTGTCGTTTTGCAGTTCTTTGGGGATGTCGACAAAACGAAAACGGGTGTAGAGGTTGATCTGATGGTTGTCGTTTTTCCAGATATGACCCGCAGCTTCCATTCCATTAATGTAGAAATAATCATTTTTAAAATAGATTAAAGGCAGGGTGTCGTATACCTCATCGTCTTCGGTTGCATAAGGAATATCGCCGCGGCGCATGCCAATGCCTATGCCCCAGTTATCGCTCCATTGCACTTTTGTGTCTTGCGCTAATTCGACGGGGGGCGGGGGCATTTTTGTTTGCTGGCTATTTTCTGCGGCCTGCAATGCGCTCATTGGTGCTAATAGTGTAAGGGGGAGCAACGAAAGCATTTTTTTTATCATATTATTTTCTTTTTAGCGCGGGGTACTGTGAGCTAGAGTACTGCTTTTTAACCGTGAATTACATAATTTTAACAACGACAAGTTAAATAGAACTTAATACCAATGTGGAATAAAAATAAAAGGCCGCATTGGCGGCCTTTTGGTGTTTAGCGATTAAACATTACTGCTAGTCAGCTTCTTTTAAGCTCTGTGTTAGCTCCACAATGGCCTTCTTACCATCGCCAAACAACATCAATGCGTTGTCCATGGCAAATAGCGGGTTAGGCAAGCCAGCAAAGCCTGGGCTCAATGAGCGCTTAACCACAACCACTGTTTTGGCTTTATCGACGTTAAGAATAGGCATGCCGTAAATTGGGCTGCCCTTATCTTCACGCGCCATTGGGTTGGTTACGTCATTGGCGCCAATCACAATCGCGACGTCAGTCTGTTCGAACTGTGGGTTGATCTCATCCATCTCAATCAACTGCTCGTAAGGCACTTCAGCTTCAGCAAGCAAGACGTTCATGTGACCAGGCATACGCCCTGCAACTGGGTGAATCGCATACAGCACCTGTGTGCCACGTGCTTCCATCACCGAGGCCAATTCACGCACGGCGTGCTGTGCTTGCGCCATGGCTAAACCGTAACCTGGAACAATCACTACGCGCTCGGCAGTTTCTAGTAGCATGGCCACTTCTTCTGGTGAAGATGACGTCACTTTACCCGCGTAGACTTCGTCGGCATCAATGGTTTCACCGCCTTCAGCCATCACACCAAACAGGACGTTAAACAGTGAGCGGTTCATGGCTTTACACATGATTTGCGTCAGGATAATACCCGATGCACCAACCAATGAGCCCGATACAATCAGTACTGTGTTGCCAGTGATGAAACCTGTGGTCGCTGCTGCAATACCTGAATATGAGTTAAGTAAAGCAATAACCACTGGCATGTCTGCGCCGCCAATGGGTACCACAAGTAGCAAGCCTAGAACCAGTGACACTGCAACCAAGGCGTAGATCAGGTTGATGTTGCTTGGATCCATGACGATAGCGATAGCAAGACCAATGGCACTGATAAGCAATAGTGCATTAAGCACCTTGTTGCCCGGCACCTTGATCGGGTTACCTGAAATCAGTTCTTGCAGCTTTGCAAACGCAACAAATGAGCCCGAAAGCGTGACCGCACCAATAATCACAGTCGCGGCAATAGACACAAGTGCAACCGTATGAGTTGCTGAGGTTGGATCAAGGAAGTTAGCCAATGCAATAAACAGTGACGCACCGCCGCCGAAGCCGTTTAGCATCGCAACCATTTGTGGCATTGAGGTCACTTGAATTTTGGTCGCCATAACAGCACCAATCGAGCCACCCAGTAACACACCAGCAATAATCCACTCGTAGCTTAAAATGCTTTGGTCAAACAGGGTGACCACTACCGCGATAAACATACCGAGCGCTGAAAGCTGGTTACCCCTAACGGCTGTACGTGGTCTAGTTAGCCCTTTAATACCTAAGATGAATAAGCATGAAGCTACCAAGTAGGCGAGGTAAATAATCGTCGTACTCATAGTGGCTTATTTCCTTTTAAACATGGCTAGCATGCGGTTGGTTACCATGTAACCGCCCACAACATTGATAGTGGCAAGTACCACAGCGACAAAGCCGAGTACGTTCACCCAAATACCAGCGCCAGAACCTGCTGACAACAGCGCGCCCACAAGCGAGATCCCTGAGATCGCATTTGAACCCGACATTAATGGCGTGTGCAGAGTAGGTGGCACCTTAGTGATCATCTCGACGCCTAAGAACACCGCAACCACAAATAGGGTCAATAGCAGTAAAATTTCCATTATTTAGCCTCCGGAGCTGTTTCAACTGGACTTTCTGCTGGACTGTCAACTTGGCTTGCAACGTCAAGCGCGGGTAAGCCTAAAAGCTCACGTAAACGCGCGCTGGTAACCTGACCTTGGTGAGCCACGACCGTGTCTTTTACGATCTCATCTTCAAAGTCGAGGTTTAACTCACCTTCTTTGCTGACAAGTAGCTTAAGTAAGTTTTCAATATTGGTACCGTACATCTGACTGGCATGGTTTGCTGCTGTGCCAGGGACGTTTGATGGCCCAAGAATGGTCACCCCCTTGTAAACCACCTCTTTATCGAGCTCAGTTAGTTCACAGTTACCACCGGTCTCAGCTGCGAGGTCGACAATAATGGTGCCGCGCTTCATGCCATCGACCATCTCTTTGGTGATAAGTATTGGTGCTTTACGGCCGGGGATAGCAGCGGTGGTGATAACGATATCTTGCTGAGCAAGTACGTTGGCCATTGCTTGCTGTTGGCGCTTAAGGAAGTCATCAGACTGCTCTGCAGCGTAACCACCTTTGGTTTCGGTATTTTCGGTGTCTAGATCGAGCTCAACAGGTTTGGCACCTACCGAGATAATCTGTTCCCGTGCTGCGGGGCGAATATCGTAAGCCTCAACCACAGCGCCTAAGCGTTTTGCAGTCGCACAAGCTTGAAGGCCTGCTACACCCACGCCCATGATAAAGGCGCGTGCAGGTTTTAGGGTGCCCGCTGCTGTCATCATCATGGGGAATAAACGCGGCGCTTTATGCGCAGCAAGTAACACCGCCTTATAGCCTGCGATTGTAGCCATTGAAGACAGAATATCCATGCTTTGTGCGCGAGTGATCCGTGGCACAAGTTCCAGTGCAATTGCGGTTGCACCAGTATCTGCAATCGCCTGGGCATTTTCGGGATGCGCTAGCGGATCCATCATGCCTATGACAATTTGCTGTGGCTTGATAAGCGATGTAAGTTCTGCGAGCTGTTCATCTTTTGCATTCACCACCGTGATGATGTCAGCGTCACTCAGAACTTGTTCGCGAGACACAATCGATGCGCCTGCTTGGATATAGTCTTCATCAGTAAAACCAGCATTGCTACCAGCGCCACTTTCAACAAGAACTTGTAGATTATTTTTAAGTAGTCGAGCCACATTGGCAGGAATAATCGCAACGCGACTTTCACCTGCGTGACTTTCTTTGGGTAGACCTAGCTTCACAAAGGTAAACCTCTCAGTTGAGGACATTAGTAGGAACAGATGTCATTTATTTTTCAGGGTGCATATTGTGGCGACTCTGGATTTAGACACAAGCGCATATTTTTCAATATCCTATTTTCAGGACTGGTCAGACTGAAAAGTTTGCGCTGCGACACACTTTTGAATAGAAGTTTGCACTCGCAAACCCTAGCCCAAATGGTTTATTTGAACCGCTAGTTACTTTTGTAGCTTAATTTTTGAACTTTGTATATTCCAAAATCGAATTAAAAATCAGCTTTTATTCTTTTTTTCTTTTTCAGCGAGGGGATAAGCTTGCCTACATTACACTGATACAGGGCCGTTTCCATGTTGTTAAAAGAGCTTTCATCACTCGCTTCGCCGCTTTCTGCTGGCCAAGTGGACAAGTTAAAGCAGCTCACTGCAGAGCTGAGTGCCGTTCAACTTGCTTGGGTTAGTGGCTATCTTGCTGCAACGTCTGAGCAAGGATCGGCGGGAGTACCACAAGCCGCGGGAAGCTCGCAAGCGGGTACAGAGCAAACTATTACCATTCTTTACGGAAGCCAAACGGGTAACGGTAGAGGAGTGGCAACTGAACTCGCCGAAAAAGCGCAGGCACAGGGCTATGCGGTCAACCTAGTGTCTATGGGTGACTATAAGACGCGTCAACTTAAACAAGAGAACTTACTGCTGTTAGTTGTGAGTACTCATGGTGAAGGTGAGGCGCCTGATGATGCTATTGAGCTGCACAAATTCTTAAGCTCTAAGCGCGCCCCTAAACTGGATAACCTTAATTACTCGGTGCTGGCATTGGGTGATTCAAGTTATGAGTTTTTCTGTCAAACCGGTAAAGACTTTGAGTCTCGCCTTAACGCATTAGGCGCGAGCGCTATTGCGCCATTGGTTGAGTGTGATGTGGATTACGAGGAACAATCACAGCAGTGGCAAGCGGATGTGCTAGAGGCGGTTAAGCCCTTGGTACAGAGCACGAGCGCAAGCGTGGTTTCAATTGCCAGCACCCAAGCTGTGACCTCAAGTTTTAGTAAACAAAAGCCTTACACCGCAGAGCTGCTTGTGAGTCAAAAGCTGACTGGCAGAGACTCAGATAGAGATGTTCGCCATGTTGAAATTGAGCTGGGTGAGTCGGGTATTGAATATCAAGCTGGTGATGCCTTAGGGGTGTGGTTTACCAACTCTCCAAGCTTGGTCTCAGAACTCATTGAAGCTTTGAAACTTGATGCTGATGAGCAGGTTAGTGTGGGTAAAGAGACCTTAACGCTTCAGGATGCGTTAACGAACAAGAAAGAGCTGACTCAACTTTACCCGGGCTTAGTGTCGGGATGGGCTGAGCTTAGTCAAGATCAAGCATTACTCGCAATCAGTGCGGATAAATCGTTAACCCGTGAGTTTGTTAATAACAACCAGGTGGCTGACTTAGTGCGCCAATACCCTGCGTCTGTGAGCGCCGAGCAATTTGTTGGCTTGCTACGCGGTATTACCCCAAGACTTTACTCTATCGCATCGAGTCAGGCTGAAGTTGAGTCTGAAGTGCACTTAACGGTGGCATTAGTTGAAGATGACCGTGACGGCGTAGCGCGTTTTGGCGGAGCGTCTCAGTTCTTGGCGAGCGCGGAGGAAGGTCAAGAAGTGCAGGTGTACGTTGAGCCTAATAATCACTTTCGTTTACCTGAAAATCCAGACACGCCAGTGATCATGGTCGGTCCTGGCACCGGTGTGGCACCTTTTAGAGCTTTCATGCAGCAACGGGCTGAGCAGGGCGCTCAAGGCAGTGCTTGGTTGTTCTTTGGTAACCCACATTTCGAGCAAGATTTCCTTTATCAAACTGAGTGGCAGCAATACCTGCAATCAGGTCTGTTATCTCGAATCGATTTGGCCTTTTCTCGTGATCAAGACCATAAAGTGTATGTGCAGCATAAGATTGCCGAACAAGGCGAGGCACTGTGGCAGTGGTTAGAATCTGGCGCGCATTTCTATATCTGTGGTGATGCTGAGCGTATGGCGAAAGATGTACATCAAGCCCTGTTAGATCTTGTTGTTGAGCACGGTGGTAAAAGCAAAGAGCAAGCGGCTGAATATTTAGAAGCACTGCGAGCGGCTAAACGTTACCAAAAAGATGTCTATTAAGACTCAGCGTTAAACGAGCACGCAATGATGAGCGCCGCTAGGGTGTAACTGGCGCGAGAGCAGAACAGAATTTGAAGAGAGTACCTTGCTATGAGTGAGCAAAAGTTAGCAGTAAATGAATACCTAAAAACCGACAGTGATTATCTGCGCGGTACGATTCAAGAAGGGTTAGACACCGCAGTAACGGGTGCGTTTAGTGAAGGCGATCAACAGTTGATCAAATTCCATGGCTTTTATCAGCAGGACGACCGTGACTTACGTAACGAGCGAAAAGAGCAAAAACTTGAGCCTCTATATAGCTTTATGTTGCGTGCCCGTGTGGCCGGTGGCGTGTGTTCGCCAGAGCAGTGGTTGGCGGTTGATAAAATAGCCTCGAACTTGACGAGCTCAAACAGTATCCGTTTAACCACGCGTCAAACGTTCCAGTATCACGGTATTCCAAAGCGTAATCTTAAGACGATTATTCAAGATCTCGACAAAGAGGCGCTGGACTCTATCGCGGCATGTGGTGATGTAAACCGTAACGTGATGTGTAACCCAAACCCTGTAGAGTCCAAGTTGCATCAACAAGCTTACGCTTATGCAAAGCAGCTGTCAGATAACATGTTGCCGCATACTAAAGCCTACGCTGAGATCTGGCTAGACGATGAAAAATTAGTGACCACAGAAGGTGAAGAGGTGGAGCCTGTTTACGGTAAAACCTACCTACCACGCAAATTTAAGATGGCGGTTGCCGTACCGCCAGATAATGATGTGGATGTTTACACTAATGATCTGGGCTTTATTGCTGTAGCCGAAGGCGATGAGTTGGTTGGCTTTAATATGGTTGCCGGTGGTGGCATGGGCTCAACTCATGGTGAAGTCTCGACCTTCCCACGTTTGGCCGACGACTTTGGCTATATCAAGGCCGAAGACACCTTAAAGTTTGCCGAAGCGGTAATGACGATTCAGCGTGACTGGGGTAATCGTGAAAACCGTAAATTATCACGCTTAAAGTACACCATTGTTAAACATGGTTTTGACACTTTTAAAGCTGAAATTGAAGCGCGCACCGGCATTAAGTTTGAACCTAAGCGTGATGTAGTGATTGGCGATCGCGGTGATCGCTATGGCTGGAAGCAAGGTGTAGATGATAACTGGCACTTAACGCTATTTATTGAAGGCGGCCGCGTTACAGATCTACCGGGTCAGCCGCTGCAAACAGGCCTGAGAGAAATTGCGAAAATTCACCAGGGTGATTTTCGTATGACCTCAAACCAAAATATTATTATTGCGGGTGTACCGAGTGCAGATAAAGAGCAGATTGAAGGCTTAGCAAGGCAGCATGGCTTACTTGGCAAGCTTATTACCGAAACCCGCGGTCACTCAATTGCCTGTGTGGCACTGCCAACGTGTGCGCTTGCTATGGCAGAAGCCGAGCGCTATTTCCCCGATTTTCTGACTAAGGTTGAAGGCTTGCAAGAAAAGCATGGTTTCCTCGACCAAGGCATTGTTATTCGCATGACGGGTTGCCCCAATGGTTGTGCAAGACCCTTTGCTGCTGAAATTGGTTTAGTCGGTAAAGCGCCGGGTCGTTATAACCTCTATTTAGGCGCGAGCTTTGAAGGCACCCGCTTGAATAAATTATATCGTGAGAATATCCAGGAAGCGGAGATCCTTGCGGAGTTAGATACCCTGTTTGCGCAATATGTATCACAGCGCCAGGCGGGTGAAACTTTTGGTAACTACACCGTGCGAAGTGGCGTAGTTGCAGCTGTGAACGATGCGGCTAAGGACTTTCATGGTTGATACCCACAATGTTGTTGATTCTGTGATTACGGCGGACGCGCTTAGCGCGTTATTAAGCGCGCCGAAAGTAGAGCAACAAGCTGAATTAAAACGCGTCAATGAATTTTTAGCTGAGTTGACACCCGTCCAGCGCGTGCGCTGGGCATTGGCATACTTGCCGGGTAAGCATGCATTATCGTCAAGTTTTGGTATTCAAGCGGCGGTGATGTTGCATATGGTTAGCGCTGAAAAGGCAGATATTCCAGTACTGCTCACCGATACGGGTTACCTATTTAGCGAAACCTATCAATTTATCGACGAGTTGACTGCAAGGCTCTCGCTTAATCTCAAGGTGTATGCATCGCCTTATAGCGCGGCATGGCAAGAAGCGCGCTTTGGTAAGTTGTGGGAGCAAGACTTAGATGGTCTGGATAAATATAACCAGATCAACAAAGTAGAACCTATGCAACGTGCCTTGGCTGAGCAAGAGGTCGGTACCTGGTTTGCGGGGTTGAGACGTTCTCAATCGAGTACTCGTGAGGCTCTGCCAATTTTGGCGATTCATGGACAGCGCTATAAAATTCTACCGATCATTGATTGGAGCAATAAACAGGTGCATGAGTACTTAACCGAGTTTGAGCTGCCTTATCACCCATTATGGGAGCAAGGTTATGTCTCTGTGGGCGACACCCATTCGAGTAAACCCCTAGAGCTGGGAATGAGTGAAGAGGAAACGCGTTTTAATGGATTAAAGCGTGAATGTGGTCTGCACTACGACATTTAGTGATAGAAACAGGCTAAGCAGAGTAATCGCCATAACAAGTGGTACAAACGTGCCATTTGTAGGCGAGTGAAACGTATATCTGCATACAAATTAAATCTTTGTAAGTGATTGTTGTAAAATGGTTTTAGTGCTTTAGTATTAATTTTTGTTTATTTCTGTACATTTTTACTCACAAGGTTATGCACAGTTATTTTTTTAGGCTATAGTTTGAGGTTCCCGTAGATGGTTTTAGGGAACTGTTCTGTATCAAGCTCGATTGGGCTAGGCAAGGTTTAGTCTTCCACTGATTATTCGAGACGTACATCAAATGTGGTGTACATATCAAAATCAGCTAAACATTGCAGGCAGAGCCGTCAGTAACCAGATAAACCAAGCTCATTTTTTTACAGCCAAGGGGCGAAAAAAATGAGTGCTTTGATTGGCTTGCTAGCGCCTGCTTATCAAGCGATTTGTGCCCCAGGCAACCCCGCTATGTTGGGTTGCCTGGGGCTTTCAAGTATTTGGGGCTGGCGTTTGCTGTTATTATTCAGTCTCACCTCGCGCTAAATTAGTGTCATTTTTAGTTTCCCCCCACCCCTATTTAATCCAAATAGCATCATATTTCAGTCAATTTCCGCCGCTATTTCATACAGATTAGTATTAGCTACACACAATGTTGTAGTATTGATTCGGTAACACCGTTTACTGCTGTTTATACTGGATTAATTGAATTTTTAAATGGAGTTTTGAATGAATAAGATGCTTATTGCTGCAGTGGTTGTCGCTGCGGGTGCTGGTGGATATTGGTATAGCCAGCAATCAACGCAGGTGTCGGCAAGCGATAATGCTGTATTAAGCTATGTGCCAGCAGATACCCCGATTTTCTCTGCTCAGCTACAACCTTTTCCTATTAAGTCTTATATCAATTCTCTTTCTGAGGCCTATAGGCAGTATCCTGCTGATGCCTTAGATGATCTCGAGCAAGAATCCGACCCTAAAACACGATTTATATTGAGCCTTGCTAAGTCATACATGGCGTCAATGAAAGACGGTAGCACTTTTATTCAAACCTTTGGCCTTGCAGAAAATATTCGTAGCTACTTTTACACGCTCGGCCTAATGCCGGTGATAAAAGTTGAAGTTGAAAATGCCGATGCGATTTGGGCGTTACTCGATAAAGCCGAGGCTGATAGTGGCTTTACTCACACAAATGCCAATTTAAAGGGCGTGGATTATCGTAGCTATCAGCTCACAGATGAAAGCGAAAAAGAGCATATTAATCTGATTGTTACAGTGCATGATGGCCTGCTGGTATCAACCATAACCACCTCTTTTAGTGAAGCTGTTTTACTGGAAACCGCACTAGGCGTGACACCAGTGGATAATTCAATTGTTGATGCACATATTATTGAAGACATCATCAAGAACAATGGCTTTATGAACGAAGGTGTGAGCTATATCAATCATAAAGAGATTGTCACTGCGCTAACCAGCACAGATGGAAATCAACTTGCAGGTCAGCTATCTAAGTTATTTGAAATGGTTGAAGAAGACCCTCTGGTAGAACTTAGAACACCGGCATGTCAGCAGGAGCTTGCATCGATAGCCGATAATTGGCCGCGTACGGTGGCAGGTTATGATGAGCTTAAAGTGACCGACAAAGAAAGCATATTTGGTTTTAGAACGGTAGTAGAAAGTAATAACCAGGTGCTGCTAAATGCCTATCAAAAGCTGCGTGGATATATTCCAGCTTATGTACAAGACATTGACAATAGTGTGTTTACTTTCGGTCTTGGAATTGATGTTAACCAGATGGTGCCGTCATTAACGGCTATTTGGGACGACATGTTAACTCCGGAGTACCAGTGTGGCCCCCTTGCTGAAATGCAGGTGCAGATGAGCCAACAGAGCCCTGCAATGCTAGGCATGTTTACGGGGATGGCAAATGGCGTGAAAGGTATTGGTGTCTCGCTTATCGATTATAAGATCAGTGACAATCTTGATAATCCACAGCTTGAAAGCCTAGATGCGGTATTGAGTTTGTCTGCTGAAAACCCCGCAATGCTGTTTAACTTGGTGAAGCCTTTTGCACCTGAGCTGGCCAATATTCAGCTACCAGCTAATGGTGATGCAATCGATCTCAACACGATTATCCCAATACCAGCAGAGGTGAATGTCTCGCCAAAGTTGGCAGTTAAAGGGAATCACTTAGTGTTGTTTGCGGGCAATAAAGGTGAGGCTATCGCTAATAGCTTAGCGGCTGAAACGCTAGTCAATAATGGCTTGATGGTGATGTCTACTGATTACATGAAGATGTTTAAGCCTTTGCTAACCTTTATTGAGTTAACGGGCGAGCCTATACCTGAAGAGCTTGAGATGATGAAAGACTACGATATGCGCGTTAAGCTAAGTCTAGATATCGACCAGAAAGGCTTTGAGATTGACTCTTATGTTAACTCTCGCTCAACTCAGTAAAGCATTTATGCAATAATGAGCAATCGAAAACGCCAGCCAGTTACGGCTGGCGTTTTTATTTACCAATAGCATTATGGTTTGGAGTCAAGATGACTGAACAGGTTGTTTGTGGGGTATTTTTAAAAGCCAATGAAGTGAGGTTGGTTACCCTGTCGGGAAGTCGGGATACTCATCATGTTATCGCGCCTAAGGTGAATAAATTTAGCTTAGTGAAAAACCCGACTCAACAAGATACTCGTGAGTTTGTCGCGTTAATCAAGGCTTATATCAAGGAACATAAGCTTGATAAGTTAGTTGTCAATCGACGTGCGACAACGGGGCAAGGTGCTGGTGGCGCAGGCACTTTTTTAATGGAAGGCGCGATATTAGCCAGCGTAGAGATCGAGGTTGAGTTTGCTCATCCTGCTACACTAAGAGCAACCGATAAGCGTTGTAGTGACCTCAAAACACACAGACCTAAAACGGTCGACTTGGGCAAGGCTTACGATTTAGCGTTTGAGTGTCTGGGCTAGTGCGGAGTTGATCCTTAATCAGCTCTTTACGTATTAAGTAGCTAAAGCATTAAATAAATAAAGCTAAGTGTTTGATTTGGCCGTGAGGCTAAATTGAATATTGATAATAAGAACAAAATACAAACAATTCATAGAGTCAAAATGATTCATTGAATCAAAAAGGTGAACAACATGATTAAACAGCTTTCAAAATTTGGATTTGTCGCATTATTGCTGATGCCACTCGCTGCGATGGCAACCGATTTAAAGGTGGGGGATATCGCACCTGACTTTAAACTGCAGGCAACAGATGGCCATTTTTACCAATTAAGTGACTACAAAGGTAAGCAAAATTTGGTTTTGGCCTGGTACCCAATGGCAAACACGCGTGGCTGTACTTTGGAATGTAAATCGTTAGTGGAAAAGGGTCACCTAATCCGTGAATATAACGCCGTATACATGATGGCTAGCGTTGATGATTTAGAAGATAATCAAGCCTTTGCCCGTGAGCAAAAGGCAGACTTTCCAATGCTTAGCGATCCAAGCAAAGAGACTGCCAAGGCATACGATGTGCTTAACTTTGTTCGCGTTGCGAGCCGGGTGACATTTTACATCGGCACCGACGGTAAGATTTTAAAAATTGATGAAGATATCAATGCTAAAACAGCAGCGGAAGATATCGCCGCAAACTTGGCTGAACTGAATATTGAGAAGGTTAATCTAGAGTCTGCAACGCCTCAAGGCGACACCGATCAAGTTGACTAATTTCGATTAAACGGCACAGCAAAAATCCCTGCAATGGCGACATTGCAGGGATTTTTATTTGATAAATATCAGCTTAACTAGCTTAGTTATACAGATGAGGATTAAAACTCATCTTCCGTTTCACCCTGGATCCGCGCTTTTCTATCTTGCTCCTCTTCAAAAGCGGCTTGGATCTCGGCTAGCACCGCCTCAATATCGGCACTTTGCTCGCTCTCAATAAACTCACCTGTTAGCTCAGTATCGGGTAACAAGTCGCCAGACTCGAACTTAAGCCACATCTCTTGGGCATATTTACTGCCGAGCAGTGACGGCGCAAATTGACCGTAATACTGAGTCATATTATTCACATCACGTAATAACATGCGTTTAGCGTTATTGTTGGCAGCGGCATCGACCGCTTGAGGCAGATCAATGATCACAGGTCCAGTATGGTCGAGTAACACGTTAAACTCAGATAAGTCACCGTGAATAAGGCCTGCACATAGCATACGCTGCACATCTTTCATCACCATAGCATGGTGCGCGATGGCCATATCGGCGTTAAGAGTGACATCGTTAAGTCGTGGTGCCACATAACCGGCTTCATCTGTGATGAGCTCCATTAATAGCACACCATCAAAACAGCCATAAGGCGTAGGCACACGCACGCCAGCATCCGCTAGACGAAACAGTGCATCGACCTCGGCATTTTGCCATGCCTGCTCTTGTTCTTGGCGTCCGTAGTTAGATCCTTTCTCCATCGCCCTTGTTCGACGAGAGTTACGACCCTTACGTCCTTCACGGTATTCGACGGCTTTCTTAAAGCTGCGCTTATCAGCTTCTTTATAAATTTTGGCACAACGAACGTCGTCGCCACATCTAACTATGTAAACATCGGCTTCTTTGCCGCTCATTAATGGACGAATCACTTCGTCAATTAGTCCTTCATCAACCAGAGGTTGGAGTCGTTTTGGGGTTTTCATTGGGCTCTTATACCTTAGTTAGCCTGGTGATGGAATGCATTCGCTTATTATCATAGAAAAAAAATGACATTAATCAGTATTTGTTAGCCGAAAACCGCTAGCGTTTTTCTTGGGGAACGATAGCTAAAGTCCCCTTTAATGGCAGAAGCGATGCGTCTAACTTCTTGGTTGCGATAAGTTTATCAATCAGAGGATCCTCAAAGGCGAGCTGATTGAGCTGCATTGCTGGGGTAAGACCAACACCTGAGATCAGCTGACCGTTGGGAGCATACACAACTCCTTTACTAAATTGCACCTCAATACCACTGTTGGGCAAAGTCACGCGATGACGAGGGCTTAGACTGCCGCGGGTGGTTTCACCTATTAGCTCGACATTAGGCCATTGCAGCGAAGCGAGAGCTACCCATTCGCACTCTAGTTCGCAACTTGAATCAACTAATAAGGAGAGGTAATGACTCTGCTGCTGGCTGTTAGATACCAGAGTTGGATGATATTTACGTACTAGATAATCGCTAAATACGGATGCGGGAGGCTGATGAGTTTCAAACCCCTGGTTTTTTAGCTCAGCTTGTTCAAAAAAGCTTAATTGTGACATTGGTATGTAGCACGTGGGAAGTTGGTCGGCTCTGGATGTCGCAAAGCGCTTGTATTGTAATAAACCGATACTTTGCGGCTTATGTTGTTTAGCAAAATGGGTAATCAGCCAAGCCATAAGCAAGGGTTGAGGCTGCTTAATTGCCCGGATATCAATAACCAGCGGCGCAGTGGGATCAGTGCTAAGCCTTGCTAATTGGCTTGAAAGTAAATCTATTGTGGCTGCGTCTATATTTGGGCTTAGGCGCACAACATCTAAAGGCAAGGTGCTCTGAGGTGGGCTCGTTTCTGGAGCTGTCACTTCTAGAGCATTTACTTTTGGTGGCAGCTCTTTTGCAGTCAGCAGATCTTGCGTCAGCTTGATAGAGCGTTGCAGGCTTGTTTCGCCATTACTTAGGGTTATTACGGTTTCATCTCTGTCACTAAGGCCAATATCTAGCCTTAATCTGGCAATCTGTTTTATCCAGCGGCTTTGCGCCTGAGTCGACAACTTTATTGGATCGGCAAGATAGGTCAGGCTCGCCTCTACCCAACGTCTCATTGGTAGTCCATCGATATGAGTCAGGTAGGGAAAGTCTGGTTCGAGTATTTCACCATGTTGGGTAAATGCTTGCCAGTAATGACCATCAAAGAGTATGTCTATTGGCAGTTGCTGCAAACGGCTTATGTTGCCCGAAGCATTTATGGGGAGCAGCGCTCCGGCGCCGGGATCATTGAGTTGGCTTAGTAGTTGTAGTAACTGCTGCTCCAACTGTATGGCATGGTTACTGTTAGTCGCTGACAGCAGCAGTGACTGAGTTGCATGTGTGATAGCGGTTACACGCTCAGGGTCCATGGCGGCAAAGGCGGAATGCTGCTTAATGGCTTCAACAAGGGTATCAATATCTTGCTGATACTGTCTGTGGTTAAGTGTGGTTTTACCTGGGCTGGAGGGGAGTGATAGGTGAATGAGCTGAGCAGTACTCGCGCAAATTAGTATAGCGAAAATGCTAATGATGCCCTTAAAGCTCAAGCTCATGCTTCATCCTTTTTAATGCAGGCTTGGCGTGGTGTAGAACCAGGCCTGCTATAGATGTTTTTGGTATCGAGCCTACTACTGGTTATTCAATGCTGCTTACTCGTATCGCTTGCTGGCAGTCGCTCGCTGTCGATAGTGTGTTGTCAGTGACAGTAATGGCTAGTGGCGTCGATTACAAAATGTCGTTGATCGAAACCCCGATACCTATTCGTTGGTTATGTACATTGTAGTCGATTAAACTTTCGCCGTAGCCATTAAAATATTGAGTATAAAGTCTTAAGTTACCCAAAATCGGATAGCTCCAAGTAAACTCGACTGCGCCATAGTTAGGTTTTTGAATGTAGTTGCGCACCATTAAGGTAAACCTATGTTCATCGAGTCCGTAAACGCCAGTGAGCTCTACATTTCCCATATAATCAGTAATGTCGGGATTATCATCGCCTCGTGGTGAGCTGGGCGTCTCTTTTTCATCTTCAGGAATACGCCACCATGCCTTGGCTTCAATAGCAAAGGGACCATTATCAAATACCATCATGCCATAGAGCCTGTTCCAGCTACGAGAACGAGGGCCAGACTGGCCATTAGATTGATGCACAGCACCCAGCCCCCAAAAAGAGTTGGTCAGTGGTCCTAGCTGCCAGTCATTGGTAAACAGCATAAAGATCTCTGGCTCGTGGTTAGTCTCTCTAAACGGCGAGGAGATCTCTTTATTGTATACCTGCCAGTAAGACTGGTTGGTATAGGCCGCAAACAGATGACCGTTATCACCAAATACATTATGCCAAAGCGGAAACTTAAAGCTGATTTGAAACTTAGCTTCCATGTTATCTAAACCAAATGGATGCTCAGCGGCTTCCTCAGCAAAAGGAGCCATATTAGGTGATGCGCTGTAAGTCACAGGCAAAATGTAGTTCACTTTGTGCGGCGTGATGACATAGGGGAGATCGCCAGTGGCACTTTCCTCTGAGATGCGCTTATCGACTAATGACCTTTCTTTCTTTGGCTGGACTTCTATATTCGCGTTGCTGCTTTGTGTATCGGCAGCGTAAAGCGTAAATGAGCAACACACGCATAGCGGTATGAGTAGCGCACTAAGTTTGTTCATAACTTTCCCTGAGATTTGGTAGATCAATATGCAGCATTTTGTTATTTGTGCTGGATTCTACCTAGCTGCATAAAGATTTAACAGCTATTGAGCAGTCATGTAACACAAAGACACCTTTGATGGTGTGAAGTGCGAGCCTGTACGGCGCGTTGCTTATTTACTTGATTTTGTGACGCCTAACTAGATCTAAATGCAATAACTTAGTGCTAAAAATGAGCTAAGAGAAAACCTTCATCAACGCCTTCGTCACGATAAATATTTTTTCCCTTTATTATACATACACTTAATGGGTTGCTGGTTTAAGTAGTACGCTATTGAAAATCATTCAAATAACAAAAAGTTATAACGAGTAATAAATATCTATTTATTATGGAATAAGCAGCCCGCTATATTTCAACATAACGAAATAGAGTGAGGTAGCGTGATGGAGATTGTAGCTTTACCCGGTCAAGCCGAATTAGGCAAAGTATGGCTAGTGGGAGCAGGACCTGGTGATGTCGATCTACTGACGGTTAAAGCATATCGGGTGCTGCAAAGTGCCGATGCCGTACTTTATGACGCATTAGTAAGTGATGATATTCTTGCGCTTATCCCACAGCATGCCGAGAAAATTGCCGTCGGTAAACGCGCAGGCAAGCATAGCGCCGCGCAAAGTGAGATAAACCAGCTGCTGGTAACAAAGGCCTACACCCGTAAAAATGTCGTCCGTTTAAAAGGCGGCGACCCGTTTATTTTTGGACGTGGTGGCGAAGAACTCGAGACGATTGTTGCTGCCGGAGTCGATTTTGAAGTCGTGCCAGGAATAACCGCAGCGAGTGGCACTGCAGCCTATGCAGGTATCCCGCTTACTCACAGAGATCATGCTCAAGGCGTTACCTTTATTACTGGTCATTGCAAGCTTGAGAGCCGTCCCATGGACTGGCAAGGCTATGCGAACCCCAATAATACTTTAGTGGTTTACATGGGGATCTTAAACGCAAGCCGGATAAAGCAAGGTTTGATGGGAGCCGGCAGAAAAGCTGACACCCCAGTGGCTATCGTATCGAAAGCCACGACTGCCGAGCAGCAAACTTTTGTAGGGACACTCGACAATATTGATGAGCTAGCTAATCATCCCGACTTAGTGATGCCAGCGTTGATGGTAATAGGTGAAGTGGTAGCGCTCGCCGATAGTTTAAATTGGTTTACCCCTAAAAAGACTAGCCAGCTCAATAGCTCTGAATTAGCCGCACAACTTAAATAAGCTACGCCTAAACGTAACTGCCCGGCCAACTCAATGATCCTGAGTTAGCCGTAATGAAAAATAATTGATTGAAGAATACGGAGAATTAGCATGGCCGCGAAAGAGTTAAGCCATTTGCAACAACTGGAAGCTGAGAGCATTCAAATCATTCGTGAAGTGGCGGCTGAGTTTGATAATCCAGTCATGATGTATTCCATCGGTAAGGACTCTTCTGTGATGCTTCATCTGGCTCGCAAAGCTTTCTATCCGGGAAAGATCCCCTTCCCACTGTTACATGTCGACACCGATTGGAAGTTCAAAGAGATGATCGCCTTTCGTGATGCTCAGGCTAAAGAGTTTGGTTTTGAGCTACTGGTTCATAAAAACGCTGAAGGCATAGAGATGGGGATTAACCCATTTGAGCATGGCAGCGCTAAGCACACTGACATCATGAAGACCCAAGGATTAAAGCAGGCGCTGAATAAGTATGGCTTTGACGCCGCTTTTGGTGGCGCACGTCGCGATGAAGAGAAGTCTCGCGCTAAAGAGCGCGTCTATTCGTTCCGCGATAAGCACCATACATGGGACCCTAAGAATCAACGCCCAGAGCTATGGCGTACCTATAATGGTGCGGTGAATAAGGGCGAAAGCATTCGTGTGTTCCCGTTATCTAACTGGACTGAACTGGATATTTGGCAATATATCTATCAGGAAAATATCCAGCTTGTGCCGCTGTACTTTGCCCAAAAACGTCCGGTTGTCGAGCGCGATGGCATGATGATTATGGTTGATGACGACAGAATGCCACTTGCACAGGGCGAGCTGCCGAAAGAGGAGTTAGTGCGCTTTAGAACCTTAGGCTGCTACCCATTAACCGCAGCGATGCACTCAGAGGCCGACACGCTAGAGAAGATCATTGAAGAGATGTTATTGACTCGCTCAAGTGAGCGCCAAGGTAGGCTTATCGATTCAGATCAAAGTGCATCGATGGAACTGAAAAAACGTCAGGGCTATTTCTAAACGCATGTCATCTGGGATGAATGTGGACTAAGAATTCTAAGGAATCATTATGAATCAAGCAGTAAATAATAACGCGCGCCTGGCGGCAGAACTTGAAGATTTAGGTGTGAAGGAATACCTGTCATTACAACAGCATAAAGGGCTATTACGCTTCTTAACCTGCGGTAGTGTTGACGACGGCAAGAGTACCTTGATTGGTCGCTTGCTGCATGACAGCGCACAAATTTATGAAGATCAGCTTGCGAGCTTAAAGAGTGATAGCGCAAGGCTTGGCACCACGGGTGAAGAAGTGGATTTAGCCCTGTTGGTCGATGGCTTACAAGCAGAACGTGAGCAGGGCATTACTATCGATGTGGCTTATCGTTACTTTTCCAGTGACAAGCGTAAGTTTATTATTGCCGACACGCCAGGCCATGAACAGTACACGCGTAACATGGCAACGGGAGCATCTACCTGTGATTTAGCCGTGCTTTTGGTCGATGCGCGTTATGGCGTACAAACCCAAACTCGCCGTCATGCTTTTATCGCTTCACAGCTAGGTATTCGCCACTTTGTTGTTGCTATCAACAAGATGGATCTATTGGGCTTTGATGAAAAGGTCTTTAATAACATTCGCGCCGAGTTTGCCGCGTTTGCCGAGCAGTTAGGTGATATTGATATTCGCTATGTGCCGTTGTCAGCCCTTAAAGGTGATAACGTGGTTGATGCGAGCAGTCAAACGCCTTGGTATAGCGGTGGCACGCTGTTAGAGCTATTAGAAACTATCGATACTCGCCGTGAGCTTAACAGCCTGCCGGTACGCTTTCCTGTGCAATATGTGCAGCGCCCCGATCTCGATTTTCGTGGTTTTTCCGGCACGCTGGCATCGGGAGTGATTAACCTTGGTGACGAGCTGGTGGCACTGCCATCGGGTAAGCGCAGTAAAGTTGCCCGTATCGTGACGTTTGATGGCGATCTTGAGCAAGCCATCGCTGGCCAAGCGGTGACCTTAACCCTAGAAGATGAAATTGATATCTCAAGGGGCGATCTATTATCCCAAGTCGACAACGCACCAGCACTGGCTAACCATGTCAGCGCCGATATCGCTTGGATGGATGAAAAGCCACTGCAATTAAACCAGCTATATGATCTGAAAGTTGCAGGTAAAAAGTTGCAAGCCAGCGTGGTAAAAATTGAATATGTGGTTGATGTTAATACCTTAGACCGTAATGACAGCAACAGTATTGGCCTTAATGATATGGCGCGAGTCACACTTGAGCTCAATGAGTCGATTGCTATCGACCCATACACGTTAATTCGTGATACCGGTGGCATGATCTTAATCGATCGTTTGTCTAACGCGACCGTTGCAGCCGTCATGGCGGTATCGAGCTCTAAAGAGCTTAAAACGGCTCAGCAATACAGTGATTTTGAACTTGAGCTCAATGCGTTAATTCGCAAGCAATATCCTCACTGGCAAGCGATTGATATCAGTAAGGTCGAGGGTTAGCCGTGGCTGATTTGTGGGTGTTATCGTGCATACTATTTGCCTTAGTCGCCGCCTTAATGGCGGGGCTATGGACACCTGCAGCGCTATTTTTTATTGCGTCGTTAACCACTTACTTACTTGGCATGGTGGAGCTGGAAACCACGTTAGCTAGCTTTACCAATGCCAGTTTAGTCACTCTAGTGCTGCTGATCATGTCGACTGCAGCGCTTGAGAAAACTTCGCTATTAGGCAAGTTAAGCCAAGTGGTGGGGCAGGGATCGCTGGCATCAACCATGGCTAAGCTAGGTTTCTCGACGGCGCTACTATCATCGTTTACGAACAATACCGCAGTGGTGGCTTCGCTCATTGGTGTGGTGCGCCGTAACCAAGCCCATGCGCCAGCTAAGCTGTTACTGCCATTATCTTATGCGGCTATTTTAGGTGGAACGCTAACCCTTATTGGCACCTCGACCAACTTAATCGTCAATTCGTTTGTAGAAAATGCAGGCCTAGTACCGTTAGGCTTTTTTGAGTTTTCTATCATTGGCATTGTTATTGTTATCTTAGGCGTGGGGTTATTGGTGCTGTTAGCCAATTGGTTACCCGACAGGCGCGAAGAGTCTATCGATGAGGCTTTGCCTTACTTACTCGAAGCTCGGGTAGCAAAAGAGTCCTTATTGATAGGCCACAGCGTGCAAGATAACCGTTTGCGCGCGCTTAAAAAGCTGTATTTAGTTGAGCTTGAGCGCAGTGGTATTCGCATCTGTCCGGTGCCACCGCACTTAGTATTACAAAGCGAAGATGTGCTGCGCTTTAGTGGCGCGGTGGAGTCGGTTGAGTTATTACATCAGTTTGATGGCCTTGAATGGTTTGGTAAGCAACAAGCCAAGGGACAAAATTTAATTGAAGCCGTATTGGCACCGAGTTCGACTCTCGTTGGTCGCTCACTGAAAGAGTCGACTTTTAGAGAGAAGTTTGATGGTGCGGTATTAGCTATTCGCCGTGGTCATCACCCGCTTAAAGGCGGTTTAGGTGACATAGAGTTGCAAGCGGGCGATGTGTTGTTAATCACCCCTGGTGACAGTTTTAGCAGCAACACTAAATTGGCGTCTGAATTTGCTGCCGTGAGTGGTTTAGATTTAAGTGTTAGGCTCGATCCTCGCCGTAGCCGATGGGTGTTAGCGGGATTTTTACTGACCATTTTAGCGAGTTTGACCGGTATTTTGCCGTTAGTAAAAGGGTTGGTTTTACTCTTGATGAGCTATCTCGCCATCGGGGCGGTGAGTCTTTCAGAGCTAAAGCGTCGTTTTCCGTTTGAGCTGGTAGTCATTGTTGGTAGCGCCTTAAGTTTGGCGAACTTGATGCTATCAACCGGACTTGCCGATGATATCGCCTCATTTATTTTAGCGGCGATTAATGGTTATGGGGTATTTGCGGCGTTTGTGGCGGTGTACTTCATGACCTTGTTGCTGACAGAACTGATTACCAATAATGCCGCTGCAGCGCTGTCGTTTCCGGTAGCGTATGCTATTTCGTTAAGTTATGGCGTAGATACTCGGCCGTTTATTTTAGCCGTCGTATTTGGTGCTAGTGCCAGCTTTATTTCGCCTTATGGATATCAAACTAACTTAATGGTTTATAACGCAGGTAATTATCGTTTTAGTGATTTTGTTCGACTGGGCTTA
Source organism: Shewanella sp. 125m-1 (assembly GCF_052977065.1). Lineage (NCBI taxonomy): Bacteria > Pseudomonadati > Pseudomonadota > Gammaproteobacteria > Alteromonadales > Shewanellaceae > Shewanella > Shewanella sp. 125m-1. The sequence goes on along the minus strand of NZ_JBRILT010000003.1, from coordinate 188,252 downwards.
CCTTTGTCACTGCTTTATTCGGCAATCGTATTGGTGTTGGTTCCGTTGTTGTTTCCCTTTTAAGCCTCTTGAATCGGTCTTGCTTGAATAGACTGATACTTGATTAGCGCTAGTGTTTGAATGAGCAAGTGCTTGTGTGAAGCAGGTATTTGAGAGAATTAAGTGTGCAGTTTACGCTTTTATAATGTTGAAGCACATTTGGCTATGTATTGTATAGATTAGATTTTTTGGAGTTTTTATGTCTGATATCGTTTGGCACCAGCACAGTATTGATAAGCAGTCTCGCGCGGATCAGAAAGGGCAGAATCCTATCTTATTGTGGTTCACTGGCCTGTCAGGTTCGGGTAAATCTACCTTAGCGGGCGCGCTTGAGCGGGCTTTATTTGATGCCGGTTTTCACACTTACCTGCTTGATGGCGACAATGTGCGTCATGGTTTATGTAAAGATCTTGGCTTTAGCGCAGATGATCGTGATGAGAACCTTCGCCGAGTAGGAGAGGTGGCAAAGCTCATGGTTGATGCCGGCCTTGTAGTGCTTTCAGCCTTTATCTCGCCAACGCGAGAAGAGCGCGAGCGTGTGCGTGCATTATTCGATAATGGTCAGTTTATTGAAGTGCATGTGTCGACGCCAATAGAAGTGTGTGAAGCGCGCGACCCTAAAGGCTTGTACAGCAAGGCGCGTGCAGGAGAGATTAAAAACTTTACTGGGATCTCAGCGCCTTATGAAGTGCCAACCGCAGCCGAGCTCACCATAGATACCAGTAAAGGTGACTTGGCGACACAGGTGAGTGCGTTACTGGATTACTTAGCGGCGATTCAGGTGATTGACTCAAAGAAGTTAAAAAAAGCGGTGTAAAGGCCCATGTGAAGCCCTTCGCTAACAGTGAGGTGCGTTGTTAGTCCCTGCACTAAAAGGGATGATACCGATAGTGTGTCTATGCGAGACGAATAACTAGCCCCAAGGAACGTGATGAATATAAAAAGGATTTCGATTAAAGAACTCGATGATTTGGTCATGCTATTTGATCAATATATGGTTTTTTATAAGCAAGCATCGGCACCCGCTACCTATCGACAATACTTAAATGAGCGTTTACAAAACGCTGATGCAACGGTGTTTATTGCCTATAGCTCAGAAGATAAGCCTATTGGATTTGTATTAAATTATCATACCTTTTCGTCGGTATCGCTGGGTAAAATCATCGTCTTAAACGACTTGTTTGTGGCAGCATCACATCGAAAGCAAGGCGTCGCCAATAGCTTAATTGATTGCGCTATCGATTTAGCCAAACAAACTGGCGCCGTTCTAGTGGACTTAGGTACAGCTAAAGATAATCTATCGGCTCAGGCGCTCTATGAAAAAATAGGCTTTGTGAAAGACACTGAGTATTTTGCCTATAGCTACTCTCTTTAAGGCTGATAACGGGCAAAGCTAGCAGCTAGCCTTACTTTGAATGATGAATGAGTAATGATAACAAGCAATGCGATGCCCTTATGAACCCCATAGGCATCGCATTTTTGTTTGTGCTTTTTCTAAGTCGCTAAGGTGACATTAGCTAAGCTGTTGCTCGGAAAATAAGTCCTGATTATTCAATCTTAAAATCTTGGGCAAACAGTGCTCTCATCGCCTTGATATAGCTTTTATCGGTACTGAAAGGAATGAGTTGTGCTAGCTCATCGCCTATTGAAGTAAAGCGATAATAGCTGAAAAATAGTTGGCCGCTCTTAGGGGTGAGTTTGAGCTTTTGCTCGCTAAGAGAAAAGCTAATGGGCGTCTTACTGCTAAGCAATCCGGTCTCTAGTTCGCTGCGATGTAAAACTCCCGCCTCAACTAAGGTCAAAATATTAGAGTAGGGCAGGCCAAATTGAGACAGGCCGATATTGGTCGAGGTGGCTTTTTTAAAAAATTGCCCCAAGCCACTGGCATGTTTAAAACCGATAATAAGCTTGAGCCGAGTCTCATTGTTCACTAGGACCGACATACCGAGTGCCTTTTCTAAGATCTGCGCCTCTTTATGGGTTAACTGTTTCAGTGTGCTTAAGGTGCGCAGGCTAAAATTGCCGGGAGAGGTGATCTCATTCGCTAAAATTCTGCCCCAAAGCTCCTGCATTTTACGGTTATGAATTTGCTCGGCCAATTGAAAAAACTGATGCGCCCAATCGGGGTCTAAATCCACGCCAGTCACATCGGATGGTGTGTGGCTGATGGCGATTTTGTAAATGGTTTCAAGGTTCTCTTGATACTGACACGCTTGCTTCTGCGCCCTAAAAGCAGCACGTTCGCTAATCGAGGCAGTGCTAGCACGGTAGTCTTCCTCGCTGGCTAAACCAAGCATACGTCCCAGCAGAAGCGCTTTTTTACGGGCTGAAACATCAGCGGCTTTGCTGCTGTCTTTCGTTCTAGTTTTCACGGTATTGTTAGCCGTGCTTGTTACCGTTTCAACCATGGTTGTTTGTTCACCGTTTACAGGGTTCATAAGTATTAATAGGCTAGCGGTTTGTATCCCAGCTCAGTTAGCTGCGTAGGATCTTATATCGAGCTGAACTATCGAGCTTCAGTATTGAACTTGAGTACGAGCTTGCCGAAAAAAACAGATACTCAACACACGTTTATGCCAAGTATCTGCTTGATTGTCTATTAGTTTGTTACAGCTGTATTTGCTTTTTTAATGACTTTCGTCACTTTGCCAAAATGAGCAACCTCTTCACCTTGCTCTGGGTGACGAGGCACATTTATGGCCAAAATGAGTGAGCACACGGCAAAGCCCGCCCCAATATAAAATACCATGTCAGGTGAGCTTAACCACAAGAAGCCTAACAGGGCCGGAATGATGACCGCCGCAATATGGTTAATAGTGAAACTGACCGACATTGTTGCGGCAATATCTTTAGGGTCAGCAATTTTTTGAAAATACGTTTTCACTGCAATTGCCATGGCAAATAATAAGTGATCGATAACGTAGAGCGCTGCTGCAAATTCAGCGTGTTCAACCAGCGCATAACTCACAAACACTGCGATTAAACCAATATACTCAATGGTCAATGCATTGCGCTCGCCGATGCGGCCAATAAAGCGGCCTATGGCTGGTGCAAATAACAGGTTAACCACATAGTTAATTAAAAATAGCGAGGTGATTTGAGTGATGCTGTAGCCAAATTTTTCAACCATCATAAATCCAGCAAAAACCATGAAAATTTGCCGTCTAGCACCAGAGAAAAAGGTCAGCATATAGTAAAGCCAGTACCGCTTTCTTAGCAGTAGCTTTTTATGTTGGACTTCACCTTGAGGAAACGTGGGGAAATAAAGGCTAATGGTGATCACCATGATAAGGCCTAAGGCACCAATAATGGCGTACATCCATTGGTAATCGAGTTTTAACCAGCTCATGACAAGCCAGATACTGGCATAGCCCCCAAGGGCAGCAGCGCTTCGCCATGCAAGGGCTTTACCCATAAAAGCAGCAGCCTTTTCTTTTTCTACCCATTGCAGTGTTAGTGATTGATTAATGGTTTCAAAATAATGAAACCCAACTGACATTAATACCGTGGTGATGTACAGCCCCAGTACTTGTGGAAAGAATCCAGTAATCGCCACACCAATACAAAGCACGGCAAGAGACACCAGAGCAAACGCCTGTTCGCGGATCAGTAATAATACGAAGATGGCTGTAAAAGCGAGAAAGCCAGGGACTTCTCGTAAGCTTTGTAATATGCCAATTTCAGCTCCGGTAAATTGTGCTCGCTCGATAACAAAATTGTTTAATAGTGCCTGCCAAACCGCAAACACTAACGACATAATAAAAGTCATCCAGAGCAGGAGTTTCTGTGGGTCGTTTCTCATCTTACTTTCCCTGTATCAACCGCTGCCTCAGTACCCTAAATAGCGATTTTAAAAATGGTCATTTTAATGTTCACGAGTATACAAGGTTCAGTTTTGATAATGATATAAGGCGCACAAGATTTGCAGCGCAATAATGCATTTCACTCACTAGCCACCATTTTTGACATGTAAGAGGCCTTAATATTGTTAATAAAGGCACTTAAGTCGTTAATCTTTATACCATTACTGTTGTAACGCTCTCACGCTAATGTGAGCGGCTACTTCTGCTTTAGATATTGTTTTCATTGGTTTTATTCTTGCTTTAGCATCTGCATTGCTTGTTGCTCAATAGCTTTTAATGTAAGTCGTTTGTAAAGATGATTGTAAATATTAATGTAAATCATTCTCATTTGGGTTAGTTTGTCCGCGAATTAGGGGAGCTGGTTAATACCGATAGGTATACAGCGTAGGATCAAAATGAGAGCCGTTTATGAAATCTATTTCGAAGCATACCAAGTTGAATATGTTAGCGATTGCTATCGCTAGTGTGTTCAGTACGAATGCTATGTCAGCAACCGAGCCAGAAGCATTAGCTGCTGCAATAGCCAAGCAAGAAGCTGAACTTGCCGGGCTTAAGACTCAGTTGCTGCAATTAGCTGAGCTGCAAAAAGTGAGCACAGAGCAAGCTGCAGCTACTCAGCAACAAGTTTTGCAGACTGCTAAAGCGACAGACACAGTGAGTAACTGGGACAAGTTTTCGTTTAAGTCATATGGCAGCGTGATTTACACCAGCGACGAGTACTACGACAACGTACAGGATACATCTCCTGAGCGCCGCAGCCGTTTTGATCTAGAGCGGATCGTGACTGAGTTTGGCTACCAGTTCAATGACGAATGGGACATGGAAGTTGAAATCGAATATGAGCATGGCGGCACCGGCACCGCGCTAGAATATGACGGTTTCGATGAGTTTGGCGAGTTCGAAGCTGAAGTGGAAGCCGGTGGCGAGGTGATGATTGAAAAAGCCGAGATCCGTTATCGCCCAAGTGATGCCTTTGGCGTTAAATTCGGTAATATCCATCTACCTGTAGGTGTCGGTAGTATGCTGCATAAGCCTAGTCAGTACTTGACCGTGCAACGCCATAAGAGTGAAGCGGCGATGTTACCTACAGTCTGGAATGAAAACGGCATCGGTATCTTTGGTGAAATGGCTAACTTTCACTATCAAGCCCAAGTGGTTAGTGGTTTGAACTCAGAATATTTCCGTACCTATGACTGGGTGGCTTCAGGGCATCAAAAGCGTTTTGAGCATGTGAATGGCGATGATCTCGCTTATGTGGTTCGCCTCGATTATGGCAATTTTAAAACAGGCTCAGCCATTGGTGCCTCTTATTATTATGGCAACACCAGTGGTAATCGACATAAAACCAATAAACTAAGTGCTGACGGTACGGTTGAAATTCTATCAATTGCGGGTGCATTTGTTGAAGGCCCATGGATCTTACGCGGTCAATACCTTTATGGCACGTTAAGTGATAGTGACGCTATCACTCAAGCTAATAAAACCACCCCGGGCCTCAAGCCGGGTAACTTCGCTCAATTAGGCTCAAAGTCTGAAGCTTTCTTCATTGAGGCGGGTGTTGACCTTGGTGAATTTACCTCTGTACCAGTCACCATTTTTGCCAACATAGACTACTCAAATCCACTAAAAGAAGTTGAAACCGGCATTGCTACAAAACGCTATGAAAACACTTGGATTAGCGCTGGTATTAACTACTTCCCCATCCCTGAAATAGTGATCAAAGCCGAAGCTGGCGTACAGCAGGTGGCTGTGTCATCTATTCCCGATACCCACTTTTTTGCTTTAGGCGTTGGTTACCAGTTCTCACTTTAAATCACAAATAGTAACTAACAAAATACATGGAGTTTTTATGAAACATTTTACTCACTCAGCGCTAGCCATTGCGCTTATTTCAACGCTTAGTGCATGTGGCGGCTCTGGTTCTGACGATACCGCTGTTGTTGTACCAAAAAAGGGTTTTAGCTTTGCCGCGACAGAGATGGTCACTAACCTCACTGATGATGTGATTGTTGCGGGGTACTCAAACCTTGCCCTGCGCGGTGAGGCAATGCTGCAAGCGACGCAAACATTGGTTGCCACACCGACACAAGCCAACTTGCTTGCCGCTCAAGAAGCGTGGAAAGCTGCTCGTCAGCCGTGGGAGCAAGGTGAATCACATATCTTTGGCCCAGTAGACTCACTGGGTATCGATCCACATCTTGATAGCTGGCCGCTAAACACCACTGATTTAACGACTGTGCTGGCCAATAGCACGGGCTTTGACGCTGACACCATTAAAGGTTGGAATGATGACGTGCAGGGCTTTCACACCATGGAATACCTATTATTTGGTGACGGTGTTGCAGATAACACCAAAACCATTAGCGAACTGACACCAAACGAGCGTGATTATTTAATGGGACTTGCAGAAGTGTTTCGTGATTACACCAAGACACTCGATGACGCATGGCTTATCAGCCACGACGGTCAAAGCGGTAAGGCTTATGGTGAGTTACTGAAAAATTCTGGTATCGATGGCAATACTTTCTATAGCTCAGAAGTGGGCGTGGTAGAAGAGCTCGTTAACGGCATGATTGCGATTGTTGACGAGGTGGGTAACGGTAAAATTGCCGACCCATTTGGTGAGTCAATCGATAAAGCTGACACCTCAAAAGTTGAGTCTCAATACTCTTGGAACTCGCTTACCGACTTTAGCGACAACATTATTGGCGTACGCAATGTTTACCTTGGTGAGCTAGCGGGCAATGCCGATAAGCAAGGTATTATCGATTTCGTCAATGCTGCTAATCCTGAACTAGCAACGCGAGTTAAGACTGAAATTGATGATGCAATCACTAAAATCAACGCTATAGCCGGTACTCACAATATGCCATTTCGTCAGGCTATTTCTGATAGCGACGCACGTGTGCGTATTCAAACAGCCGTCGATGCACTGACTAAGCTACAAGCGAGTTTAGAGTCTGATGTGTTGCCACTACTTAAAGAGTGGAACATCTAGAAGGTGAATATTTGAGGAGGCCGTAAGGCCTCCTTTTTAATAGGATAGTTCCCTTGTTTTTTAAATGGTTAAAAAACGATAAAAGATAATGGGGAATAATTTTTGGCATGCCGTGTGTGGAACAGCAGATGACAGATAAACACTCTCAAAAAAACAGATCGCAGCAAAACGAAATACCGCAAAAAAGAGCGCAATTAAATAGCGGCATTAGTTTTCGAAAAAGCCTTATTAGCAGCCTAGTCTTGTTAGGGGCCGCAAGCTTAAGTGCATGTGGCGGCTCTGGCGATGATGCAGCGCCCACACCTGAAGGAAAAATCTATCCAGCTTATACCGATATCAAAGCCCTTGGTGGTGATACCACTACCTTTGATGCCTCTGAGTCGGGTCATGGTTTTTCAACTCCTGCGCCAAACCTGACGGCTAATGAGCTGGAGTTGCACCTTGAGGGAGATGTAGGCTTTGAAACTACTTTTACTACCGCGCCCAATAGTGCCCATCCTGAGCTAGATGGTTTGGGGCCAGTATTTAATAACGCAGATTGTAACTCTTGCCATCAGCGTGATGGCCGTAACTCAAGCCCTATCGTTCCTGCTGGCAAATCTCGGGTTAAACTCGGCTCACAAGCGGGAATATTCTTAAGGATCAGTAAGGCGCCCAGCGAGCCTTGCACCTTAGGTACGGCGGCAAATAATTACTGCGCGCCAATACCTGTGCCCGACTTTGGTGGGCAACTATTTCATCGCGGCGTACTGCAAGCTCGAGATGACTGGCAGCAAAATCAATTTATTGGTCAGGCTGATGTTTACCTCTCCTATGAAACTAAGCGGGTTACTTACAGTGATGGCACGAGTGTCACGCTGAAAAAACCACGGTTCGATGTGGAAAACCCCTATGATGCGCCGGGTGAAACTAGGGCTAGTAGTAACGTCACCTCTAACTTGCTGCAAGATGATGTACTGATGGGCTGGCGAAATGGTATGCCGGTATTTGGTTTAGGTTTGTTAGAGGCCATCGCTGAGGCTGATATTATCGCCAACGTTGATGCTGCTGATAGCAATAATGATGGCATTTCTGGTCGTGCTAACTATGTTTTTGATGCGGTTAAAGCACAAGCGGGAGACAGTAATCCGGTGTCGCTGGGCCGCTTTGGCTGGAAGGCTAATACGCCCAGCGTTAGGGTGCAGTCATTAGGCGCGCTGCGCGGTGATATTGGCATTACTAATCCGCTGTTCCCAGATGAAAGTATTGCTGGCACTGCGCTGCATGATGCTTATTTAACTCGTACTGGCTTTGTCGATACCGGAGTTGGTGTCGATGGAGAGCCTGAAGCGAGCGCTGAGTTCAGTGATGCCGTAGTGTTTTATGCTGAAACGCTAGCGGTACCGGCAAGGCGTAATGTGGATAATGTTGATGTTCGTGAAGGAGCAAGATTGTTTGAGCAGTTAAACTGCAGTGGTTGTCATACCCCACGCTTTGTGACTCAAGCTTCAGGTGACATTGGTGGCTTAGAGATGATTGCTGGCCATAAGAGTCAAACTATCTATCCATTTAGCGACATGTTACTGCACGATATGGGTGATGAACTTGCTGATGGTCGTCCCGATTTCTTAGCCGATGGCAATGAGTGGCGTACGCGTCCGTTATGGGGAATAGGCCTAACGCAAACCGTGAATCCGCAAGCAGGATTTTTACATGATGGCCGCGCAGCCACATTAGAGGAAGCGATTTTGTGGCATGGCGGTGAAGCAGAGCAAAGTCAGCAAGGTTTTATGACATTAAGCCGCGAAGAACGCTCGCAAGTTATTGATTTCTTAATGTCACTATAAGCAAAGTCTGCATAACTGAAATTCACTCAGTCAACGTAAAAACAGCGGGGCTACCTCTTTAGGGGAGGCCCGCTGTTAATTTTGTGAACTAGGTAAAGCTAATTCGATTTATTGCACTACGCCTCGTGATCTGTTTCATGTAATCTTTTAGTCAAATCACCTATGATTTATTTATTAAATTCATTCACTTTAAAATTAACACTTCAGGGGTGCTTAGTGAGCAAAATTCTTATCGTTTACTCTAGTGTGCATGGCCAGACTCGTAAAATTTGTGCCTATTTAGAAGATAAGCTCAAGGCAGTCGGCAATTGTGTCACCGCTGTTAGCATTGCCGATAAAGTGGATTTAGGTGAATTTGATAAGATTATTATCGGTGCCAGTATTCGTCATGGTAAGCACAATGCGGCAGTTTATGATTTTATTGAAGCCCACCAAGCAGCATTAGAGCAAAAGCCGAGTAGCTTCTTTTCGGTTAACTTAGTGGCGCGTAAACCTCTAAAGAATACCGCTGAGACTAACCCATATATGCAAGCATTCTTTGAAAAGTCACCTTGGATGCCTGATGTGGCGCAAGTGTTTGCTGGCAACCTTAACTACCCAAGTTACGGCGTAATGGATAGGAACATTATTCGCTTTATTATGTGGATGACTAAAGGCCCTACTGCAGCTGATACTAATATTGAATATACTGATTGGAATAAGGTTGATACCTATGCCGACAGTATTAATAATTTGGCGGTTACGGTTTAGCAAGCACAGGATGAGATATGGCGCAATCGACGTTTAAACGCTTAGCGAGAAAGTATATTGATTTGCAGCATGTGCTCATCATTATCACCAGTGCATATCTAATTTTTACAAGCGGCTCTATTGTGATGGGCCGCAGATTACGCCCCAATGCATCGTTTTGGGATCAAAGCCATGTGTATCTTGGGCTTATCGCCGCCTTCTTGTCGATTACCTTTTTGATTACTACCTGTCTTAAAGGAAAGTGGCGCCAGTATTTCCCCTGGTTGCTCGGTGATTTTTCGCAGCTTAAGTCTGATATTCTAGGCTTGTTTAAAGGCAAGATCCCGATTGCCGGCGGGCGTGGATTATTCAGTGTTACTGAAGGCATAGGCATGCTGCTGTTTTTAGCTGTTGGAGTCACGGGTCTACTGTGGTTTGCCACTCAAGGCAGCAGTGATGCGCTGTTCTGGCGTGGTTATCATATTCATTTTGCACAAGGTTTTATCGGTTTTATCGTATTACATGCCGTATTTGCTTGTTTGCACCTGCTAGATTTTTTCAGAAGCTAATAAAACTTACACAAATGCGATAAAATTTGCTCTCTTGAGTAAGATTATTGCTTTTTTCGTGTCCTCAATGTCCTCCGTTTCCATAAGTGTCTTCCGTGGTGAATTGCTTTTGCCTTAAAGTGGTTTAGTTAACGTATACAATATTGCGTCGGCATAACTCTATTTCAAAGCGGAAATTTAACCAGAAGCGCTTCGCTTTCACGGAGGTCACGGAGAAGATCGTAGAGCAAAAGATTAAAATGTTTGATGACGAGCCTTTTACTGTTGCTTTTGTTCTAGCTGTTGCTTTTCTTCGTGTAGCGTAGCGCTCCGTGTTCCAATAACATCCGTGTTTAACGGCCAGTTCGCTATCCCTAGCTCTCGCTTATTAGCACATGGCTTCGGCATATTCGCCGTGGTGAATAGCTTATGTCCCAAAATGAGTTAGAAGCTTCTTTAATCTTGTGTGACCACCAAGCGATTATGTCATATCTTAACTACCAACCGATTATGTTGACTTGCCAAATCAGCTTGAGTGGGCTGAGCAAAACAATGCTTTCAAATTAGTTGGTTTTTCTTTAACTTAACGAGTATGAAGTAAAAGGAACTTATCCAGCATTCTATAAGGACTCGCTTTGCTGCCAACCGTAATCCATCTCGTCGATGATATTAAGCTTGGTGGCGTGAACCTCGCGCTAACGAGTCTTGCCGCCTCAAGGTTACGGCAGTCTTTTTCTTTTCAACGCGTGGTTAGTCAATTCAATAAGCCGCAATTTAAACGTTATCAAGCTGATGTTATCGTCGTTCATGGCGCCGTTAATTGGCGCAAACTCCCTGCATTTTTAGCACTTAAACTTGCCAATATTGGCACGCCAATCCTTTATCAAGAGCACCATTATAGTCGAGAGTTTGCCCGTCACTGTGTTAAATCCCCATGGCGATTTCGACTTATGCTTAGGCTGGGTTATGGGCTTATGGATAAAGTGTTATCTGTGTCTAACGCCCAGGCTGACTGGTTACAAGCGCTAGGCGTATTACCTACCGATAAGCTGGTGCGAGTCGGGCAGGGGAAAGAGCTGAGCTCGTTTATTGCATTGCCAGAAAAGAGCGCTAGTGCGCCAATTAGGTTATTGGCCTACGGGCGTTTGAGTCAGCAAAAAGGCTTTGATTTGTTGATTAAAGCAATGGCGAAGCTGCCGCCTAACAGAGTCGAACTGATATTGGCCGGAGAGGGAGATCAAGGGCCCGAACTTGCAGCACTAGCAGCGCCTTTAGAACATGTTCATTTGGTTGGTGAGGTGCATGATGTGCCTCAGTTTCTTAGCCGTGGCGATCTTGTCATTATCCCCTCACGTTGGGAGCCGTTTGGTCTAACGTGCTTGGAAGCCATTGCTGCGGGTAAAGGCGTTATCGCGGCAAATATTGACGGATTAGGTGAGCAGTTAGCAGGGTTAGAGCGACAAGGGGGTTATCAGCTGATTAATGAGTTAACCGTCGAGGGCATTGAAAGCGCGATTAATCACGCAATAACAGAGCCGCTTAAGATCACGGTCTCTGCGCGGTTATCTAGCGTTCAAGCTTGGGAGTCGATGCTAGAGCGTTGGCAACAGGTGTTAGAAGATGTGCTTAACAACAAATGATATTTAAAAACAAAAAAGGCGCTAATTAGCGCCTTTTTCTATTTCTCAACACGAGTTTGAGATTACTTGTGCTCAAGTGCTAGGTAGTTCATTAGGTCGATTAGCTCGGCTAGTGTACGGATAGAGCCCATGTTAACTGCATATTTGTCGTTGACGATGAACGCAGGTACGCTTTGTACTTTAAATTCACGTTGCTGTGAACGCCATAGCGCCAACTTCTCGTTGGTTTCTTTGCTGTCTGCTGCAGCATCATATTGCTCTGCAGTTACGCCAAATTTAGCAAATACAGCTTTGATGTCGTCACGGCTTTGTAGCGGTTCGTCATGCTTGTGGCCTGGTGCGCTGTGATCATGCTTCTCACCATTATCGCCTTGGATAACTTTGAACATAGCATCAGTTAATGGCTTTTGGTTATCTAATGTTTGGATAACCGCAAGAGAGCGCATAACTTCAGTGTTAATTTCGGTGTTGGCAAAATCAACGTGCTTGCTGTCAAAGGTAACTTGCTTGTTCAAGTTGGCTTTGATATCAGCTAAGTACATCTTTTCCATGTTGAAACAGTTGCCGCAGTAGAACGAATAAAACTCAGTTAGTTTTGGTTCGCTGCTTGGTGCTTTATCTGAGATAACGCTGAAGTGCTTACCTTCAACAAATTGTGCGGCAAAGCTGCTCAGTGGAGCAACGGCAAGTGTTAACGCTAAAGCAATATGTTTAATCAAACTAGTGTCCTCTAGGTGACGTTTGTATAAGTAGTCAAGCGATAACGAATAATACAAATATTATTCATCCGTTACAGCAAATTACATTGTTGTTAAGAATAAAACCAGATGCTTAATTATGACTGAATTTGCATATTAATACATGCTCTAGAGTGTGACCCACGCAATGATTTTAAGCGTAAACGGGAGTTTTCATTTTAAATTTTGCTAAGCCTCACAATCTCAGTGAAATTTTATAAAAAGTTAACCTCCCAAGGGAACTTATTGCGCTTTTTAAGCCATGTATATCGAAATGCTGGGTTTAGACTGCAGCGAGAAGCCGATTTCTTTAACGGTAATTAATAAACTTTTAGATAATATCATGACTAATATTAAACAGATTATCTTATCTATTTATGTTAGTTTTTGACTAAGTTTAGAGCAGTGCTTTGTTAGTTAATGGGATTGATTAATCAATATCTTCCGATTAATCAATAGTTTCTATATAAAGTCTGAGTATGCCTTGGGGGAAAGGGACTTGAACAATCAACCGCACTTATTTATTGCAGCATTAGCTCTTGTGGCAGTCGGGCTAACAACCAATGCACAGGCGACAGACTGGCGCATTGCATTTGGTGGCCAAAATACCATTGTCGATCAGGCCGATTCTCATACACTCGGCGCACATGCAGGCTTTTATGTCGCGCATCAAACCGAATCAGAGCTGCTATGGCAAGGTGAGCTAGATATCTTTATTGATGATGATAAAGATAAGTTAGACCCTGATCATATTCCTATTTGGTTCCAAAGTGCCTTTTCCGTTGACGGTAATTTATACCGCTTTTCTGAGGTAATGAACTTACAGTGGCAAGTAACCTTAGATGGCAAACGTAATACGGTTAGCTCGGTAGAGAAGCAAGCTAAACTCTTTCCCGGTATCGTAGCAAGGTTTGATAATGGCCGTGTGTATGCGGGATTTGAAGTCGCTGCGGGTTATTACATGCTGGAAATTGACGATGATGTGCCAAGAGAGCGTGGCTATGATCGTGACGACTTTCAAAATAAAACCGGCGCCTATTCAATAGCCCTCGATACTCTACTGCCCCTTGGTGATTCGTTTGACATTTATGCTGCGGCACAAACCTGGAATGATGGCAGTGACTGGCTAGAAAATAAGTATACCGGTGTGCTGAGCTATCATTCTGATGGCTGGATTGAGAATAGCGAAATAAAGCTTAGCGTTGAGCATACAGAATATAATCTTGACCCATTTGATAATCGCGATAAAACCTCACCAGATTACCTGGCTATCTTGCCATGGGACAGAGACACGTTAGTACGAATTTATGTAGATATGCCTTGGGGTTAACGATTGCTCTCTGAGGTTAACTGACGTATTAGTAATAAAAGCGCCATGCATTGCATGGCGCTTTTGTTGGTTGTAAATACTTTAATTAATAGAGCACTATTTTATCTGTATTAGATATCTGTAATGCGTTAGCCGTAACTATTTATTAGTGACGAAGTCATCTAGTAAAATGACACTAAATACACCACTGGTATCGGTATCGATTGCAGCAACACCATAAATACCACCATTTTCTAAGCTAATGGGTAATGGACCTATGGCCACGGTTTTAGTACCTGTAACTGTTACGCTAACCACATAGTCACCAGCAGGAACACTTAAGCTACCTGAAGAGGCTTCAAATGGCACATCTGTCAGTACTGGGGTCGCATTAGCAATATCATCGGTTGCAGTTAAATAAATATCAACATTAGGCGCAGAGTATGCTGCATGAGATACCGTTAACTTAGCCTCTGTTGCTACCACTCGGGTATTTTCCATTATGATCCAAGGGGCAATGTCGTTATCAGCTAAAGAGCCTACGGCAAAAATTGAGTAGCTGTCACCAAGGTCTAACTCAAATGGTGCGTTGTCGATGACAACAACATTGTTGTCGGCATTGGCTGCAACTGTAACGGTATGGTCACCTGCTGGGATGTTAACGTAACCGACAACGCCTTTAAACATCAGATCTGTTATTGCTGCAGTTGTGCTGCCATCTAAAAATACATCAACCGCTGGCGCATCGGCTACGGCGTGTATGACGCGTATATCACTGCCACTGTTTATGTCATTGAGTAATACTTGCCCTTCAGGCAGCGCCACAAGCAGAGCGACAGGAGACATACCGGTCCAAGTATTAGGGATAGCCGAGATAAAGTAATCTTCTTCATCGGCTAATGTTACCGGCCCTGAATCATATACTGCATCTTTTGAACCCGCAGCCGTAATACGAATTTGATATTTAGCGGCAGGTACCTCAAGTTGTGGACTCGCATCCATATAGTTTGCTGATAGGGTTGGCTGCATTGTACTGATATCGGCATTCGGTTCGGTAACGTAGACATCTACCAGCCCAACTGCAGGCGCGGCATGCAACACCTGCACTCGTGCGTAGTTATCGGCGATATCTTGCTCTGGGTTGGCAATCAGTTTAAGCATGAGTGAGTTGTCAGCGACTTTGCCTAAGGCAACGGCGGTATATTCTGTATCAGCTTCAGTATCTAAATCCGCAGTTAATACTGTTGTTGTCGTACCGTCGGGTAAAAGTGCATCGACCGCTACGGCGTAGCTGCCACTTGGCACCGTTGTTAAACCGCTCGACATGGCATAGTCCACATCGTCAACAAAGTTAGCGCCGTTGGCGGTAACATTGACTAGCGGTGCATCACTACCTGCGTGTATGACACGAATTTCAGATTCATAAAGTACAAATGGAGGGGGGACTATATCATTATCATCATCGCTACATGCAGTTAGACCTAATACTGAAATGGTAATGACAGAGGCATAACGTGCGAATGGAGTTGAAAATTTCATTGCTATATTCCTTGATGTTTAGTTTCGACAACCATTACGCTGCTGAAATTTCGTTAGATCAAAAAATATACAAATAATTTACATTGAGTCTGTTTTATGGTTTTTGAAGGGTGTTTTTTGGCATTCTAACGCATGTACTTAATTGACAAGTCGGCAGCCGCATACCGTATTGCTGGGTTGAAACAGCACCACTGCAAAGTCTTTATTTTCATCGCGCTCTAAGACTTGAACGCTTAGATTATGCATGCCCTTCTTATTCAGGTTTAGGCTGCTGACATAAGACAGGTATTTAAAATGCTCTGGAGCCTGTTCCTGGTTCGAGTGTGTAAACTCTTGTTTGGTTTTGACTGAAATATCATAAAACATGTTATCAATATCAACCTGATTGACGTGCCCTTGCATGGACACTGAGCCCGCTGAATTGCCGTCTAGGTCGAAATAGCGATAGTTGATTTGTGCTTGTCCGTCTTTAGAAAACAGGTCGACTAATAGGTAATGCTGGCTGTCTTGATTCATTTTCTGTCGATTGAATAGCTCTGAGCTACAGCTAAGCATAAAGCTAGGCTGCTTTGCTGTTAGTTGATAGATCACCGCGACGCAGCTCAGTAAAGCTAGCAAAATGATGATATTTATCGCCCAGCGCCATGTTCGCGTCATACTCAATTCCTCGTTCTTATTCTTGATATTATTGATTAAGCGGCTAGTCACAAATCTCAACGTCTTGCAGCCATTGCTGATTGATAAACTGCTGGGGTTGGCGCAGATCACTAATCTTTAAATTGCGAATGATGGATTGGCCAAATTGATCACCCCGTAAGGTGATATTAAGGACTTGCTTGTCGTGGGATAGCGACAAGTACACGTTCTTCCAACTTGTGAGCGGGCATTGGCGCAGACTGCTTTTCATGATTTGGCCCAACTCGAGCAATAAACCATTGTTGGTTTTTGAATGGGAATACAAAATGACGTAGACAGCTTGTCCTGCGATGTTACTGACTTTGCTGGCTTGCAGTGGTGTGGGTTTACTTTTAGATAAACCGGGCGCAGCGTAAAAAATCCAGCCACAACTTAAGGCGAGGACTAAACAAAAAGTCAATATTGCTGTGAGTTTAAAAGGGAGCCTTTTGCGCGGTGATCCAGGTTGAGTTGCCTTTCTACTTCGATGGTGGCGTAACAGATACCCCTGGCCTTTGACCGTTTCTATTAGTGACTCATATTGCGGGCCCAAGAATGAGCGAAGTGTGAATACCGCTCGGGTCACCGAGGAGTCACTAAGAGGAGGCTGCTTGCCATCACCGGCTTTTAATAGTGGTTTAGCCACCACTTTGCCTTGATAGTCTATCAATAGGGTTAAAACTTGCAGTTCGGCTCTTGGTAGGTGCCAAGTATTGCCATTGTCTAAGTTCGTTAACTCTTCTTTTTCAATATCAAATCTGCAATGTCCCAATTGCATCTTCGCCGCCTCACTAGAACTATCAATGTATACAAGTCTATGAAGTAAAACTAATGAAGTCTGTGATCCTGGTACTTATGTTGTTTAAAGGTGGCAAAATTGAGTCCTGTGTATAGGTCAGTATGGCTAATTGGGAGCTTGGTCACATTGATTCATACAATTCATTAACCTAATCATGTGTATAAAATGCCGCAAATCAGCACAAATTAAGTGATTGCCATCACAAATTCGCAGTATTTGATATGTGCCGCGGTGCGTTGATTCGTTGATGCGGCGTCTAATTGTTGAGTTGTGTTGCTGCTAGCTTCATCAGTCATAAATCACATTTTTATTTTCCTCATTTCTTACAGTTACTCCATCGAGTCGTTATCCAAAATTTGAACTCGTTGACTAATCGACATAGGCCCAGAGGCTTATAGACAAAATAAAATAATGATGGATATAGGGTGATTATTATGAGTATTGATAGACGTCAGGCATTAACCAAAATTATCGGATTAAGCACTGCCGCTGCTGGTGCAGCATTAGTGGGGACTTCAGCTTTTGCCGCCACAGATGCAGACGGTAACTATCGATTAGAGATCGGTGAGCAGCTTAAGTATGTGCCGCTGGATGCAATGGCGACGGCAAAGCTAGCCTATGAAACAGGTGGCGGCTGTATGCACCAAGTATTCCACTCGATTATTACCATGTTGGCGCAATCAACTAGTGTTGATGCTGATAAGTTTGCCTCGATCCCAACCGCGCTTGCGGGCTACGGCTGGGCAGGGATTGTGGGTCAAGGCACCATCTGCGGTAACTTAAACGCGGCGGGTATGTTAATCAACATTCTAGATGACATTAACGGTCAAAATAGCGCGATTATCGGCGCATCATTCCGCTATTACGAAACTGAAGATTTACCTCTTTCATCTGATGCATTTATTACTGGTATTGGCTCTACAGCAGAAAAGAGTCTAGAGGTGGGGAAAACATCTATTGCTAATAGCCCACTTTGCCACTCTTCAATCAGTAATTGGTCAGCGGCTTCAGGCAAGGTGTTTAAAGAGAAAGGAGAGCGTTGTAAGCGCCTTTCAGCCAGCATGGCTTATCACATTGTAGAGCTACTTAACCGTGCTCATGGTGGTGAAGATATCTCGTTGCTGCCTGAGGCGAAACCTTCAGCGGAGGCGCAAGCTTGTCAGTCATGCCATGGCGTAACAGAGACGATGGGCTCAGCTGCCAGCGTGAAGACAGATATGGAATGCACGACTTGTCATACGGGTCATTTTAATTAAGGAGTCAATTATGAAGGTCAAATTATTGAGCGCCTTATTGGCAAGCTCTGTGCTCCTTATGGGGTGTGGCAGCGATGATGACAATAATGATGTTACCGAGCCACCAGTGGTTGTGCCACCGCCTGTTGCAGATGTTATTGATATTAGTGAAGCCACGAGTATCGAGATGAGTCTTAAGAGCTTTGATGGGGCAACTGGCGCAATCACGTTTAGCTTGAATGATGGAGATAATAGAGCCATTACTCAGGCCACAAATTACGACATTTATTATTTTGGTTACCCAGATCCTGCGTCACCATCGACTAAGCCAAAGGCTTGGAAACGCTGGCATGTGACTCAAGGCTATAAGTGTGACACTAGCACCAATGACGAATGTGGCGGAGTTTTGACTGAAACGGCGACCAAGGGGCAATACACCTTTGATGCCACTGACTTAGATTTAGATTCTAAAGCTGCAGCTGGGGCGGTTGAACTTTATAAGGTCGCGATTCAGATCCATGGCGCACAGGCAAGCAATGAGATCGAGCTGATTGCTGCTGAAGAATAATAGAGTTCAGTAAAGCACTCTTTTAATTTCAGGTACTGACTTAGATTAGTACGAGCACCCTGCCTAATGTCAATCTATGCAGAGGGGGAGTCTTCCCCTAGATTGAGTTAAGCCTTCAAAGCCGCAATGATTATATTGCGGCTCTTTTTCTTTTTACTATTCGCTAATGCGTCATTCTGGCTCATTGAGCGCGTGCTGTTTAAGCAGCTTGCGTTCGATAATGCTTGAGGCGATAAACATGGTTAAATAGCCACAACCTAGGGCTAAAATTACCGCGACAACGTTGTCGGTAAACAGCCTAAGTAGATAGAACATGATGAGTAGCGTTGCAACACCTAACAGACGGATCATTAAGCTCTGTAAAAACAAGCCATGTGCTTTGATATAGGCGACCTGAAAAGCGTTGAGCATCATAAAACCAAAAAACAGCGCAAAATGCAGCAAGATAGGTGCGGCGTTAGCGTAAGTATCGGGGAAGACAAAGCCGACGATTTCATCGCTAAACATCAATAATACAATTAATAAACCGACGCTAATTGTTAGGCTAAGTTTAAAGAACCAGCGGCGTATTTGTTGGATCTGTTGATGCTGTCCACTGCGAAGACATTGGGCTAGTTCAGGCAAAATATAGCGATAAACAGGGAAAACAAACAGCATAGTTAAATAAGCAATCAGAGGGCGGACAACGACCTGGAAGTCACCGAGTTCGTCAATAGTAAAGTAGCCAATGGTTAGCAATACCGTGATGTACACCATCAAGATACTGGCGCCAACTTCAAGTGAAGACATCATGCTTTTTTTGACGAAATTACGCATCTCTGAATCGAGTTGCACAGGGGCTAGTGGCGTAGTGGCAATCTGCTTTCTACGCTGAATAAACATATAGGCCGCAACGGCTAAGTTAGATAGCATTAAGCTGAAAAATAGCGAGGACACAGGAGATAAGGCCAATAGATAATAGCAAACTAAAAACAGCAATATCTGCACCAGCGGCTCTATCCAGATAGTCTTATTAGCAATGTCATAGAGGCGGTACATGCCGATTTGATTGGTAAAATACACCTTAAACCCCATACCCAGAATAATCCCCACCAATTGGATGTATTCAACATCGATATTCAGTTGATGCTTGATGTAAGGCAGCACTAGCCCCCAGGTAAATAGCACCATAAAAATAAGTGAATAACGGAAAATATTAGTGATATCTCTATCGTTCTTGGTTTGAGAGAAACTGACTACCATAGAGGTACGAAAGCCACTCAATAAGATAAGTGACATAGAGATGATATCAACGACCGTGTGATACAGAGCCAAGTCATCCTTCTCGACCCATTGAGCTAACCAAATCTTAAATGCTAAGCCGAGCGACATACTGGCAAGTGTCGCCCAGATAGCGCTAATGAAGACTTGCTTAACTCGAACGAATGAAGACTCTGTCATGCTGTTGTGTTACTCAGTGGATGCTTGTTAACGGGTGTCAAATATTAACCATTACCACTTGATGTGCTAGGACTGTTGCTAAAAGCTGTGAAGTGGCGATTGTAAATGATGCTAGCCAACGGTAGTGCAAAAGAAAAGTGCGGACTCAACCGCACCAATACCAATCAATATTATATTATTGAGAACGGAACCAGCCCGTTATAGATAAGCGCTTCGATGGGCAAAAAGGAGCCAAATAGGTGACTGCATGGACATGTTTAACATCAAATAAAGTCATGGAGTTAAATTGTGGTGCCCAAGCATCTCTCGGGGTGCCATCGTCTTGATAAAATTGCAGTAAACCTCCCCAGTCAGGGTGCCACTCTGGACTAAAACTTAATACAAAGGCGAGTATTCGACCCTCATGTTCAACCACATCTCTATGGCGAGTTAAAAAGTTGCCCGGGGTATATTGTGTTCCTTGAGCACTTGCGAGCTTGATATCAGCTCTACCAGATATGAACCTGATCTTTTCAAGCAGCTCCTCGGAATTTAAATAGCGTTTAACGGCATTTAAAGTAGTCGGACTAGATGGGGATATCATATGGCGACCATACCAAAATCCCACACCTTGAGCGGCATCTTGGTATAGATTGTGGAAGAGTGTCTTTTGACTATTGCTAGGCATAGCTCTTAATGCACTATTGCTCGATTCTATTGCTTTGCCAGCTTGAGTATAAGCATGAGAAAACTCCGTGTCATTCGCTAAACATTGCCTAATATCTTGCGCATCTTCAGTAAGCCATATGTTGTTTATTTTTATTCGGTTATCTTTGGAATATTCGTTTTTAATCAGATCCCAATTGAGATCTGGAGAGAATGATTTACTCAAAAAAGCCTCCGACGTTTAAACATCATTTACAGGTTCTGCTAGATTAAAAATACCTGTAGGTTCGGTTCCACAGCAACAATAATCAGAATATATCAGATGTTATGCTTTTGCTTCTATGCTGTTTTGGTATTGTTTCGACATTGTTTGGCTGTTTTTGTTATGATTTTTATTTTGTGGACCTAGGCAAAGATATTGGTTTTCAGTGGCTTTATGACTCAGGGACAAGTCATAGATGTTATCTTTTCAGATAGCGACAGGGTTCTTTATGGCGGTAAGAGTTAAGCGGGTTTTGCAAAGGAGTGATTATGCTTAAACAGAATGTGGAGCTGAGGCTTAAGCGGGTGAGTTACGCGTTAGCTTGGGTCTATTTGTTGCTGCCTCAGCTTAGCTATTCGGCCCCTGCTGCCAATGTAAAAACAACGATCGATAGGGTGGAAACCCCTGACAATGTCAAAGAAAAGTTGATTCTACCCTACCTATTTAGCACCGACTCTATGGGGTTGAACATCGGTGTGGGTGGAATGCTTAGTGGTTACTTTCAAGATCAAATGACTGTCGGTGGCACCGTGTTTGGCGGCGATGTGAGTCAAGGCGCTGGACTTGGAGTATGGAATGTAAAACTGCCTAAAACCGAGCGCTTCTTTTTAAGCGCCTATGGTTTTTTGGGCTATTACCCAGATCAAAGAGCCTATACGGGAGGATCGCGCGAGTTCATCCCGTCGGGTACGCCACTGCCTGGAAGCAATGGTTCCAGTAATCAGCAGTTTTTAGAGGCTGATGGCTCCTCTAATTGGTTCGACATTAAGCTTGAATATGCTCTACCTATAGGGGCGACCAAAGATAAGGGGCGAGTTGAATATAAGTTAGAAAACGGTTTACTCATTTCAGAGCCTAGTGGTGGTAAAGAGTGGAACCCTCTTGAAAGTGGTGCGACGGTAATAGTGCTGCGTCAGTTCAATCGTTATCAAAGTTTTGAGTTTGAAGATGAACCGCTTGACGGCAGTATTCATGCTGTTGAGCTTGGGATCTTATATGACAACACCGATTTCTCGGTCAATCCAAGTTATGGCAGTAGTCAGTACCTTTCTATATCACGAGATGTCTCTTGGCTAGATTCTGATAGTGAGTGGACCTTCATTAATCTCGATATGAGTAAATATTTCTCTTTTGGTGAGTCTGATTGGGCAAGCCAACGAATATTAGCGTTAAACTTTTGGAGCGGCTACTCCCCGTCTTGGGAGCTTGAATATGACGAGCAAGGTGGCCGTAGAATAACCAATGCTGCGCCTTATAATGAAGGGGCTACCTTAGGTGGCTTTTATCGTATGCGGGGTTTCGAGCAAAATCGATTTCATGACAAAGCTGCCATTTATACCAGTGCTGAATACCGGTACACCTTGAGGGCTAATCCAATAGAAGATGTGAATTGGTTAAGGTTCTTACGCTTAGATTGGTTTCAGCTGGTGGGTTTTGCTGAAGCGGGTCGAGTCGCGCCACAGTATAGTGCCAGCGAATTGTTGTCTGATGTAAAGTTTGATTATGGCGTGTCGCTGCGAGCCTTAACTGCTGGGATCGTTATTCGGTTTGATATTGCACACTCCGATGAAGCGACAAATGCTTGGGTGATGGTTGATCATCCCTTTTAACCAATGAAAACCACTAGACGGCTGTAAGTTACCTTCTATTTTTTCGAACGTTTGGTGTACCTTTTAGCGTTATTTATTCTGATTTGTGCTTGTTATGCTACAGTCATTAGAGATTAATGAGGCAAGAATGATGAAGCTGCTAGCACAATATCAAGCGCATAAAGCAATGGATGGTGATGGGGTTAATATCCGCCGAGTCGCTGATTTTAATCAGTTAGGTTTCGATCCTTTTTTGATGATAGATGAAATAAAATCTGATGATAAAAATGATTTTATCGGTGGATTCCCCGCGCATCCGCACCGCGGCATTGAAACCTTCACCTATATTTTAAAAGGTGGTTTTGAGCACAAAGACCAATTAGGTAACGTTAAAGCTATCCGTAGCGGTGATGTACAGTGGATGAGCACAGGCAGTGGCGTGATCCATTCAGAGATGCCATTAAAGGATGCTAATGATGGGCTGCATGGTTTTCAGATCTGGTTGAATATGCCTGCAAAGGACAAAATGCGCCCGGCACGCTATCAAGATACGGCCGATATTGAGTTACCTCAAGCGACTATAGAGGGGGTGTCTTTTAAAGCATTGGCTGGCCGTTGGCATGTTGGCGAGCATAGGTTAAGTTCGCCTTTACAGGGGCTTGCTGGCAGTGCTCAGATAGCGGATCTTATATTTGCACCTGAGGCAAAGAGCGAGCTTGATTTTAGTGTACTTGAGTTAAATGAAAATCGATTTGTGGGGATTTATATCTATGCGGGGTCGCTACAACAAGGTTTACCTGTAAACGGGGACGCTATTACTGAACAGCCAAAGCAGGCATACCAGGCGGGACACATGTTGGTATTAGACAGCCACACTATAGCGCAGTTACAAGCAGGTGATGATGGCGCTGGGATCCTATTACTGATAGGCCAGCCGATAAATGAGACCATTGTTCACATGGGCCCGTTTGTGATGAACACTCAAGCAGAGATCCGCCAAGCGGTTGAGGATTACCAAATGGGACGTTTTGGCCATATAGAATAGTGCTAGACGAACGTTAATCGAAATAAAAATGCGAGCGAGTAAGCTCGCATTTTTATTGTCTAAGCCTTACTATCCGCTTGATAAAAATTGCAAAATTTAGCGAGTTTTTTACAGCTAATTTAACTATGACACGACTTACTCATGACGCGGCTTAATTATGAGACGATTTAATTATGAGACAAGTAGTATGCAAGTCGTTTGATATGGCTTTAGGGAGAGTAAATGGCGCTATGTTTAAATATATTTTCATTACCGAATGAGCATATTCGATTTTTGAAGGCTCACCCGCAAACGTTGGACGCTTATTTACAGGGGCAAAAGCCTCAGGCTGATGTGTTTCAGGAGCGCGGCTCTTTGCTGAGCAAAATCGCCAAGTTGATGGCAGGCTCTGGTGCGCAGTCTTTGCCTAATGATTGGCCTGAACACGAGGCGATGATGATAGGGCCTGATGCAAATCATCGTAATGTGGACCTTTATCATTACATTCTCAATAATACTGAAGAGCGAGTAAAAGGCGCGGGCAGTTTGTTTCAAACCTGGCTGGATATAACGCACCACGATGCGATAAAGATGGATGCTGATAATGAATCATTTGCATTTGAAAGCCATCGCTTACCCGCCTTGGTGTCACTGCTATCAGTACTTGATGAGTGCAGGGTTAGAGACCGATTCGATGCTTGGCTTGCGATACATAATCCCGATTACATTGTGCAGGAGCCTGAGTATCAAGAGATGACTCAGGGGATGGAGCGCTTTAGACGCAAGGTGACTGAGGCTAATACGCAGGACTTTGGCTTAATGTGGGTGACTCAGTAATACTTGATTGGGAACCGTTGCGAGTTTAACGATATTGACAGCTTTGCATGGTGCCAACTATTTGCTTATGCACGCTGTAAGGCTCGATATGGTTACGAGCCGTAATTTTACAATGTAGAGTAATCTAATGAGTCTATTTAAGTTTGGTTTAGCGGCAGATAAATCCGCGACAATTCGCCGAGAGCTAGGTAAAGATGCAGCGGCTTATTTTAACGTCATGCAGGCCGCTGAAGCGTCATTTTTTCGCGAGATAACCACAAAAGAGAACAGATTAAAGCTTGATTGGTTGCAGGTGCGTACTCGTTTAATTACTCGAATTGATGACAGTGACTTATCTAGACTAACTGAATTCAATGTCGAACTTATTCAGAATGTGTCTGCAGAGCAAGATGGCCAATCACGACAGGTCTGTGTGGTTACGCTTGAGTCGCTGCAAGCGGCGATAGCCGATATTGAAGCGCAATCTTGGCTAGGTTTTGATACCGAAACGGCGGCCACCTTTGAAAAGGGGCGACGTAATACTAATCCTATCTCATTGATTCAAATCGCAACTGCCACTCATTGCTATCTGTTTCGCATGCAGTCTGAGAATATAGAACCCTTTAAGGCGGCACTGGCACTGGTATTAAGCAATGAACATCTGCTTAAAATTGGTATCGGCTTGAGACATGATATCAATGCAATGAAGCGAGATTTTGATATTAGTATCACCGCGATACTGGATCTAAATTGGCTGATGAATCAACTTGGTGCACCTAAACAGCTAGGCACACAGCAAGCAGCCGCAACGGTTTTGGCACTTAAGCTGCCTAAAAGCAAAAAGGTGACATTATCAAATTGGGGCAAGCCACTTGCAGAGCCGCTGAGTGAGCTACAACTGCAATATGCGGCGGCAGATACTTTTGTGGCATTGGACATTTTACATTCAATAACAGTGCAAATTGCCCCTTATCAAACACTATGGCCTAAATCGCTGATACAACGTTTAGCCGACTTAACAGGATCTTAAAAGAGAGAGACTTGATGATATATAAAGGTCAATTGGTACGATGGAATGATACGAAAGGATTTGGTTTTATTCGTATTGAGCAGGCTGATGACGTTAATGACTCCAATAATGAAGTGTTTATTCATGTGTCTGCGTTAGGCTTGATACCACGTAGACCCTTGGTGGGAGATAGCATCTCTTTTCAAATACTGACGCAAAAAGATGGTAAGCGCAGGGCGGTAGAAGCGCAGATCGAAGGGCTGACTCTAGCACCGACTAGAGAACGGCAGAAGCTTAATCTGGAGCATCTAAATCTGCAGAAGCTTCATCTGCAAAAGGGGACTTCGCAATCGCAGCACCGAAAGTCGATTAACGGCGTTTTATACCGTATTGGCATTATGCTGGTGGTACTGGCTATTGCGAGCTTTGCCTATAATCGCGTATTTACAAGCACTGGGAATTTACATGGTGCGACAACATCAGGCTTAGCTGCACCATTTTCTGGTGAGCAACAGAGTAGCGCAGGAGAATTGCAGCGCGCTTTTGAGCAGGGGCTGAGTAACCTTCAAGTGCAAAGCTCTGGCGTGGTCAGTAAGGTTCTAGCAGATGATGATAAAGGTAGTCGTCATCAACGATTTATTGTGACATTGCCACACGGGCAAACTGTTTTAGTCGCTCACAATATTGATTTAGCGCCGCGAATAGCGGATTTAAATGTTGGTGATTCAGTTGAGTTTTACGGTGAATATGAGTGGAATGATCGCGGTGGGGTAGTGCATTGGACTCATCATGATCCTAGGGGGCGCCATATTGGTGGTTGGCTTAAGCATAATGGCCAAACTTATCAATAGTTTATTATCTATACGCTCAGTGTCATAGCGGTATGGGAAACACTGGAGCTTGCCGTTAATGTAGTGCCAGATAGTCAAAAGGGGCAAAGCCCTTCAGCTTTTGCCCCTTTTGTTGTTTGCGGTTGTAAGACCCTTTACCTTTCTTTGGTTTTTCAGTGCGCGTTCTAAATAGCGAGCTAGTAACGATTGCCTTTAAAGCGTTATCTTTTATTACGCCGCGACCACTTTCGTGTTCGGTATGCGTTTGCTGGTGATGTTTTGCCATCATATTCTCCAATGGGTTAATTGAATCGATAAAAAAGCACCGTGCGGACAAATTTAAGCTATTGCTAAACTTGTCGTTACGGTGCGATTATACGCTGTTTTTTAATGACGGCGAACATTTATTGTTCACTTTTTAAACCGCACAGTCACTATGGCTCTGAGCTAATGAGCATTAAGCATTAAGCATTAAGCATTAAGCATTAAAAGATCAGCGTGTATAGGTAACCTGCCGCTATCGCCATACCCAAGATAACCGCTAAAAATGCTGCAATCATTTGGTTCTTGAAGATAGATTTAAGCAAGATCACCTCGGTTAAGCTTGCGCCTGCACTGCCAATAATCAATGCCATCACTGAACCTAATGCCATTCCTTTCGCGACTAAGGCTGAGCTTAGTGGGATCACCGCTTCTGCACGAATGTAGAGTGGGATACCAATTACAGCTGCGATTGGAATAGCATACCAAGTACCTTCTCCGGCGTATTTTGCGATTAGCTCTGTAGGAATAAAGCCATAGATAAGCGAACCAACTAAAATACCAATCATTAAGTAAGGCAGTACTTGCTTAAAGTCTTTCCAAGTTGAACGCCATACGCGCATCCAACGACTATCTTCTTTTACCGCTGGAGCTTCGCAGCAGCTACTTGCTTCTACCTGAGTAGAGCAACCACTGCTGACCGTTGCGAGAGCGGGCTCTGAACAGCAACTTGCTTGGGCAACTGGCTCCACTTTTTCAGGTGCTGAGCAGCAAGCGGCTTCAGTGTTAGCTTTTTGCTTTGCTGTATCGTCACAACTTGTACCACAGCTTGAAACCCCCGCAGCTTCATATGCTTCAGGCTTTACGTAACGCTCAAAGCCAAGTTTCTCAAGCACATAACCCGCTGTTACTGAAACCACCATGGCAACGACGAAATAAAATAACGCCACTTTAAAGCCAAAGGTCACGATAAATAGGCCAATAATAATGGGGTTCAATAATGGGCTTGAGAACAAGAAAACCATCATAGGACCAAAGCCCGCTTTTGCTCTTAATAGACCCTTTAAGAAAGGGATCGTCGAGCAGGAGCAAAATGGCGTTATCGCACCGAGTAGCGCTGCAATAACATAGCCTTTGCCTTTCTTTGAACTCAAAATCGACTGGATCTTTTCTGGAGGAATATACTCCTGTAGTAATCCGACGATATAGCTAATCGCGATAAATAGTACGGTTAACTCAGCTGCAAGGAATAGAAACATTCCGGCTGACTCTTTTGCCATTGCAATGATTTCAGGGCTCATGGTGTTTACCTCTAGATTCTTTGTTTGTTATTTCCGGAATAACCGAAATAATAAGTTGGGCAAATAATAATCCGATTTGAAAAAGTGTCAATCATTATTTCGGTAAATGTGGAAATGATTTTATGGCAGTCTAGTCGTCAGTGACGTGCTTGTCGCGGTAGTCGTTATTCTCTATGATTAAAAAATAATGCAATTTAGGACGTTAGCATGCTTGACGCGATATGTTTATTCGATGAGTCGAATCCTATCACTTACTCTATATTTAAGTTTCAAAAGCTCAGTGAGTTAGATATCGAGCAATATCGTCAGGCATTGATATGTCCTGCTTGCGCAGGTAAAGCCTATTACCGTAAAGCATCTAAAGATGGTAAGGCCGCCTGCTTTGGTTCGCGCTATCACCAGACTGGTTGCCGCGAATTCAAACCTTCTGCGGCTAAAGAGCGCGAAGAGCAGCATGCCGTTGAGGTGAATCAGATATTAGCTGATAGCGATGCGATGATGATTGATTTTAGTCGCCATCCGCGATCATTTAAGTCTATGACAGATGAGCGAGCATCGTTAAACACCAAGGCAGATGTTGCCTTATCTACGGGGAAGAAACCGCTTGATGAAGCGGATTTTCAGCCCAGCGTGGGATCTGAGCTGCAAACACAGACGCAAGCTGTGAGTCCGTCACCCAGTGACGTCGCTGCTCATTCTTCCACTGTTGAAAAGCGTATTGTCAGTGAAGGCCTAGAGAAGATATTGCACAGCTTAATGCGTGGCAGTGAGCTGGCCAGTTCAGAACTGTGGGTTTATACCGATCAGAAATACCGCTGGCGCGCCAAGAACCTATTCGTCAATTTTGCCGATGCCGAGCCAACAGAAAATGGCTCTCCTAGAATGTACTGGGGCACCATTTCCCATATGGATAAAGAGGGGCTTTGGTTTAACCCTGCTGATAGCAAAGACGTTGGGATCCCAATTGATAATATTGCTAAAGCATTACAGCAGCGCTTTGGGTTAACTGAAAGGCGAGATTTCGAGGGCGCAGGCATTATCTTATTCGGTAAATGTTTTTGGAATAAAGCTAAAAACCGAAAAATTATTCAATTGTGGGGTAAGGACTTAAATCGTATTTTTATTTCTAAATCGGAAGAGGGCGAATAGTCCAAATTGATGAAATGTAAAACCCGCTGGGATTAGGCAAAGATTTCGGTATTTTTAAGTCAAAATTGGCTGTAATTTGTCATTGGCGTCAATATTGTTAAAGTTAATATATTCAATGGCTTGCGATTTTTACGTCAGTGGTGCTTATAAAAATTCACTCAATGGGGATATTTATTATTGACTCAAAGGCCAATGGGGATTATTTTCTGCGCGATGTTTTTACTAGGGGCCCCAAAATAGCCCGTAAAATTCAAGGTATCGGCAGGTATCTCAACGGTAAAGCAGCAATTAAACTTCGCAAATAATTGCGTGAGTTTGGTGATTAATTGCCATTTTGGCACTTTATTATAAGGACGTTAGCGCATGTCTGAACCGACAGCCTTAAGTCTTATCCCACCTGTGGTGGTATTGGTGTTAGCGATTGTGCTACGCCGCCCAATTCTTTCTTTGATTATCGGTGCATTAGTTGGCTTGGCTATGTATGAGCCGCAGAATTTACTGACTAATTTTGCTGATACCTCTTTGTCTGTTATGACCGATGAAACCATCGGCTGGCTGATCCTTGTGTGTGGTGGCTTTGGTGCTCTGATTGCTCTGCTAGTGCGTACCGGTGGCTCGATGGCGTTTGGTCGTCATGCATTGAAGTTTGCCAAAGGGCAAAAGTCATCACTGTTTATGACCTTTATTCTTGGGGCGGTTATCTTTATTGATGACTACCTCAACGCACTAACGGTTGGCTCAACCATGAAGCGGGTCACCGATAAGTTTAAAGTGTCTCGTGAGATGCTGGCTTATGTTGTGGACTCAACCGCAGCACCGGTTTGCGTATTGGTACCGCTATCTACCTGGGCAGTATTTTTTGGTGGTTTGCTTGTCGATAACGGCATAGCGGCTGAAGGCCAGGGCATTGCTGTTTATATGCAGGCCATTCCTTATATGCTGTATGCATGGTTGGCTGTGGCTATGGTGCTATTGGTGATCTTAGGGATCGTGCCTGCATTTGGCCCAATGAAAAAGGCGCAAATTGCAGCGGCTAAAGGTGAGCCAGCGATTAAGCAGATGGACTTAGATGAAGTGCAAACTTCTGACGAGTACGCATTAAAAGCGATTGAAGATGAATTTAAGCATGCCGACGATGGCGGCAAGCTACATAACTTCTTTGTACCAATCATCTTGTTGGTCGGCTTTACCGTCTATTTTGACATCGATGTGCTTAAAGGTCTGATTGCTACACTTGCAGTTACCTTGCCGTATTATGGTCTACAAAAGCTGATGCCACTGTCAGAGATGATGGAGCAGATGATTGATGGCTTTAAAAATATGCTACCAGCAATTGGTACCGTAATTGCAGCATTCATCTTTAAAGATGTATGCGATAAATTGATGCTGCCACAATATGTCATTGAGAGCTTAAGCCCGTTTATGACGCCGCAACTATTGCCAGCCGTGGTGTTTTTAACCATGTCGGTTTTGGCCTTTGCGACAGGTTCTAGCTGGGGTATTTTTGCGGTATCAATTCCGATTGTGATGCCACTGGCTCAGTCAGTCGACGCCAATATTCCATTGGTGATTGGTGCACTTTTATCGGCATCATCATTTGGTAGTCAGGCGTGTTTCTACTCTGACTCCACGGTGCTCGCGGCGCAAGGCTCAGGTTGTAACTTAGTGAGTCATGCGGTGACTCAGTTGCCTTACGCATTACTCGCCGCAGGCATGACTTTTGTTGGCTTCTTATTGCTGGCATAAGCCTTTAATCGCGTAATACGTCATTTGGTTATTATTTTAAAGGGCTGCACTCAGGTGCAGCCCTTTTTGTTGTCTATTAGACTATGCAGCTTGAATTTTAACCACCTCGATAACTATTAATTAATTTCACGTATCGGAGTTTGGCTCAGCAATACTGCTGGTACATTTGTTGGCAAATTTAACTTTACACACATAAGGTTAACAAAAATAAGGCAAAGTGTTGACGTTGCTTAACAATGCTGTAGATTTGTTGCTTAGTTAAGGGTAGCTACCTTGGCTTAAAAATTAGAAGACTCAACAAAATTGAATGAATTGAGTTCGCAATTAACAAAGGGAATGTTGAATATGACGTCAATAAGCAGTTTATCTAAAGCTGTCAAAGTTGCATTACTCGCAACGACAAGTGCAGCGTTAATGACAAGTGCTGGAGCTTATGCTGAAGAGCAAGAAGGCGATAGTATTGAAAGAATCGAGGTGACAGGATCAAAAATCAAGCGAATTGGTCAACTGTCTCCAACTCCTGTAACTGTGATTACAGGTGCAGATATGATGGATATGGGTATCACAAACGTTGCTGATATCTTGAATAAACTTCCATCATCAACTGTTGGTATCTCTCCAGAGACTTCTAACAATACTATTTTTGCCAATGGTCTAAACCAAACCAATCTACGTGGCCTAGGGACAGATCGTACACTTGTATTGGTTAACGGTCGTCGTTTTGTTGCTGGTTCAAATGGTGACTCTGCAGTCGATTTGAACACCATTCCCACAGCAATGGTTTCTCGCATTGAAGTGATTACTGGCGGTGCATCTGCGGTATATGGTTCAGATGCGATTGCTGGTGTAATTAACATTATCACTCGAACAGATATTCAAGGTGTTGAGCTTGATGTCTCTTATACGCAACCTGAACAAAGTGGCGGCGAAGAGGGACAGTTCTCGTTAACTGCAGGTGGTAACTTCTTAGACGATAAATTGTCGACAGTATTTAACTTTACTTATGCGGAGCAAAAAGAGCTACGCCCAACTGACAGGGACTTTTTGGATAACCCTGTTACTAGTATCTATAACCCTGATGAATCTGAGGGGGCACCGGCACGTATTCCATATGTGGGGCGTAAGCCACTATCATGGATCAATGAGGCGGGTACTTTCTTTGGTGGTGATGGCGGTCAATATACTTTCGGCCCAGATGGTTCGATGAAAGTATTTGATTATGGTGAAGGTTTAATCCCAGGTCCAGGTACTAACGGCAACTATTGTGGCCCAAGTTGTGAAGGTTATGACCCAGTTGATTACGGTCTAATACGTACGCCGCTAGATCGTAAGGTATTTACGCTAAATACCGACTACGAAATTAATGATGAACACAAGATCTTCACTGAAATCACCTATGTTGATTATACCTCTAACGGTGAAAGTACCCCAGTATTCCATACGTGGAATCCTATCATGGCTGATAACGCTTTCTTACCACAAGCAACTCAGGAACTGATGGCTGACACCGATATGGATTATCTTAACTTGTATCGTATTGATAAAGAGTTTGGTAGCCGTACTTATAATCAAGACCGTGAAACAATGCGCTTCCTCGTCGGTATTGAAGGTGTGATTAGCGATGATTGGGATTATTCTTTTCATGCTCAACGTGGTCAGCTAAAAGAAACCACGCTATGGAAAGGTCAAATATGGGATGAGCGTTATGAGCAGGCTAAAGATGCTATCTTAGTTGATGGTGAAATAGTTTGTCGTGATGCCGATGCTCGTGCAGCGGGTTGTGTTCCTATGAACTTACTTGGTGAAAACCAAGCAAGTCAAGAGTCTATAGATTGGGTTGGCACAAGTGCAGGCCAGACTGCCAAGACAACACAGACTAGTGCTGGTCTCGTTGTTAGTGGTGCACTATTTGAGCTGCCTGCAGGTTATGTCAGTGCAGCATTCAGTGCTGATTACCGTAAAGAAGAGTCTGAAACTAATCCAGATCAAGCGTTAGTTGACGGTACAATTTTTGGTAATAGTGCCAACCCAATGCGTGGTGAGTATGATGTTACTGAATTTGCAGCTGAATTTAATATTCCTTTATTATCAGATATGTTCCTCGCACATGACTTAGCGCTTGATTTGGCTTATCGTTGGATGGATTACAGCACAGCAGGTCAAGATGATGCATGGAAAGTGGGTTTAAACTGGGCTCCAATTGAAGATCTGCGTCTACGAGCGACACGTTCTAAATCAGTTCGAGCACCAAATATTGGTGAGCTATTTAGCCCTGCAGGGCAGACATTTGAAAGCTTTACAGATGTTTGTGACAAGATTAACGTTGAGCTAGGCCCTAATGATAACCGTAAGGCAAACTGTCAGGCTGCAGGTTTGCCAGATGGGTGGAATCCATCAGATTCTTGGTACTTAAGTAACCATCCAGGAAGCAATGCTGGTAATCCAGATCTTAAGGCTGAAACGTCACACGATTACACAATTGGTGCTGTTTATACGCCTAATTATCTTGAAGGTTTCTCTATCACAGTAGATTACTGGGCATTTGAGATCTCAGATGCAATTGAATACATAGATGTCAGTACAGCAGTTCGTTATTGCTACGACTCAGAGTCACTAGATAACGTATATTGCAGCCGATTTACTCGTGATGCCGCGACTGGTGATATTGTCGATTTCGTTCAGAGCCCTGTTAACTCTGCGTCGTTTGATGTAAAAGGTGTCGACATTGAAAGCCAATATGACATTCCAACTGATAGCTTTGGTGACTTTAAAGTTCATGTTATTGCGACTTACCTAGAGCAGTGGCAAACAAACCCGACAGGTTTTGCTGATGATCTACAGGTCGATGTTGGTGAATACACAGATCCACGTTGGAAAGCGATGTTTAGCTTAGGCTGGAAGTACGATGCACTAAGTCTAGAAGCACGCTCTAACTATCGTCATTCTGCAGTTGCGAGTAATGACTGGAAGCCTGAGAACAACAACTATAACGATATTCCATCGAGTACTGTTTGGGACTTCACAGGTTCATATGCCTTTAATGATGCTCTATCTTTACGCTTCGGTATATTGAATGCCTTTGATCTAGCGCCACCACGTAACCCATATGTTTATGATGGTGACGGCTATTACGACACAACAGGTCGTGCATTCTTCCTAGGTGCAAACTATAAGCTTTAATATTATTAAATAATTAGTTAGTCATATCGTGCTGTAAAAAGCATTGATATTATTAAAAGCCAGTAGCGATTCGCTGCTGGCTTTTTCATTTCTGTCAGTAAGAGTTTGTCATCAATGATACTGCAGGCTCCCCACTGCTATGCAGCAGATATGGTCGTTACTGAGTCATGTTTGCTTCTCTTACAAAGTGTAAGAAAGTCGCAGGAAAAGTACTCGCTGTAGAGATTGAGCGACAGGCTATAGCTTCAGTGTAGTTAGCAATATTGTTCTCTTTGAATGTAAATCCTTTTATCTAAGTTAGTGCGAGCTTTCACATTGGAGGCTTCCATTAGATTTAGAATTGGTATTTTTAGCACTCACGCTAGGCTGCTAATTGAACTTAAAGGTATCCCTAAGCAGCTCGATCAATGCTCGGCTCTTCTCTGGTAAAAACTGCCTAGAAGCATAGATTAAGGTGAGTTTGATTTCTGGCAGCTTTTCTTTGGGTAACACTGCGAGCAACTCGCCTGATTTAAGCGCATCTTGGACTAAGATGGTTGGCAATAGGGCGACGCCTTTGTTACTGCTTGCCATGTGCTGAATTAAGCGTAAATCGTCAGAGCACAGCCTAATAGTGAGGTTGTCGGGGAGTGATGCAAAATTATAACGGCTCACCATGATAGGGTGCTTAAACAAGTCGTCAAAATCGACTATAGGCTCATGATTTTGCAAGTAATCAGCAGACGCGACTAAGCTACTCGGGAATCGCAATAGAGTTTGCTGTACATAATCCTCATTTATCACCTTAACCCCATCGGGTAAGATCTGGATATCGACGTTGTCTCGTTTAAGGTCGACACTTTCCTGACAATGCAACACTTCTAATAATACATCTGGAAACTGCTCAAGATAATTATCGATCAATAGGCTGAACATATTAGAGGTAATAAGCGCGGCGGGAACGGCGACTCTTAATACCCCTTGCAAAGACTTTTGCTGATTACTGAGTAACTTTGCCGCCTGCGCCACGCCACTTAATGGCTGATTAATTTGCTGGTACAACAAGCGACCATTTTCTGTGAGCTCTATTTGGCGTGTGGTGCGAATAAGTAATTGGCAACCCAAAGCCTTTTCCAGTTCTTGTAAGCGCCGGCTTACTTTCGAACGCTGTAACGAATGCTGTTTTGCTGCAGCGCTGATCCCTCCATGTTGAACAGTTAATACAAACAGGTGTAGATCATCCATGCTAATGTTCATTGTCCTACCTATAGGTTGTAAATGCGCTATTTGTCATTCTATTTAATCTAATTAGCAATATCTATAATACTTGCCCCTCAGATCGACCTTGGACTTATCCATGCAAACCGCAGAACATGCTTTTCGTCGTTGGATGCAAAGCCTCATTATTCTATTTATTATTTTTATTGGCTATATCGTTATTGCTGATCGCTATGCTCCACTCACCACTGAAAGCCGGGTGCAAGGCTATGTGGTTCAAGTCGCAGCAGAAGTAACAGGTACTGTGGTGGACGTTCAGGCTGAGAATAATCAAAAAATGCGTAAAGGTGACCCGCTTTTTAGCATTGATGACCGTAAATACCGATTGGCAGTGGAAAAGGCGCAGTTAGCGCTAGAGCAGGCGAGCGAACAAGAAGAGGCTATGTATGCCAAGGTTGCAGTGGCTGAAGCTAATGTTGCGACTAATCAGGCCGCTTTTAAAAATGCCAATAGCGAATTTAACCGAATAAATAAATTGGCAAAGCAAAAGTTAGTTTCGGCGTCGATGCTGGATAATTCGCTGGCTAACAATAATGCCTCGCTATCGAATCTGCATGCTGCTAAGCAGGAGTTGCTCGTGTTAAAAGTGCAGTTAGGTGGACTTCCAGGGCAAAGTAGTGGCGTTCGCGCCGCACAAAATACATTAAAGCAGGCGCAATTAGACCTTTCTCATACCCAAGTGTTTGCCCCTAGCGATGGTGTGGTGACCAACTTGCAGCTCAAAGTGGGCAGTACCGCCAATGCGAACATGCCGCTACTGACATTTATTCCCACTGATTCGCTTTGGGTTGCGGCGGATTATCGAGAAAAAGCGGTTGCGAATATTACCCCTAAAACAAGCGCACTGGTGGCATTTGACGCGTTTCCGGGGCGTGTCTTTAGCTTCAATGTGCAAAGCCGTGACTTTGGTGTCGCCGCCGCGCAGCAAAGCCCTAACGGCCAGCTGACTCATGTGGAAGTTAATAACCGCTGGGTACGTGATGCACAGCGAGTCAGAATTAACTTAACCAGCCACAACCCTTTACCACAACCGCTATTTGTTGGTTCTCGCGCTACAGTCGTATTGTATCCAGAAGACAATATTGTGTGGGGATTTCTGGCTAAGGCTCAAATTCATATTGTGAGCTTACTTCATTATATCTACTGATTTTAAGTCAACATTTACTGAGTTTAAGCCAAGGTTTACTGATTTTAAGCCGTGCAAGGGGGGCTGGTTGTGCAACGAAAAACATTAATAAAGACTCAACGGATCTGGTTTGGTTGTGTGTTTGGCTTGGCTGTTACCTTAGTGTTTGGCTGGTCAAACGGCATGTTTGCCGCGCTGTTACCCATGTTTGTCTTAACTCAAATTGATAGGTGGAACACAGGCATCATAGTGCAGCTTATTTTGGGGGTAACTTGGGTCTGTTTACAGGTCACTTTTATTGTTGGATTTTTCCAGCCTTACCCACTATTAATGACCCTAGCTGTAGCGATTATGATGATGTTTAAGTGTATCGCCATGACCCATAAAAGCAGCTACCTTTTTGGTTATATTGGGCTATTAATGGGCTCGATTTTGCTTAACTTTGGCAGTTATCAAGGCTTTGACTTAGAAGATTTTGTAATGGGGTTACTTGCTTCTGCCCTGCTAACTGGGCCCGTTGTCGCTCTTGCATTCTATCTATTTCCTGAGCCTGTCACTAAACAGGCTTTACCCAGCTTAGACAGCAATAATGGCGCTCGGGCGCATATCGATAATCAACGCAAAGATCATGTAGGCATGGTGAGGCAAGCCGCACTCGGCTGGATTATTGCCATGGCGGCATTTATCCTGTTTCAAGTGGCAGATCTCAATGATTCCTTATCGGCTCAAGCTTCTATTTTTATTGTACTGGCGCCGATGACTTTTATTGGCTCTATGGCGGTAGCTAAAATCCGTATCATCGGCACATTTTTAGGTTGTTTAGCAGGTTTAGTGCTGCAGTTAACTCTCTATAGCTTAGCGAACAACATGCTGCTATTTTTGCTGGGGTACGCCATTGCAGCCGCTATATTTTGCCGCTGGCTGGCAATCGGAGGTATCAAAGCGGGGATCGGTTTTTCGGCGATGTCGGCACTGACGGTGCCGCTAACAAGTGCTTTTATTCCTGAGCAGCAAGATGCATTTTTCTCTATCTGTTACCGGTTTAGTTCAATCGTCGTGGCCGTGATTTTGACCTCGGTAGTGATTTGGATTGTTCATCACTTTTTAGTACGGATAATAAAACCCAATTCTTTAGGGGTGAAGGCGAGTTAGGCGATAGAGCATTGCGGCGATAACAAGGGAGTTTTATGCTCCCTTGCTACTTGCGGATCTAAGGCTGGGCTGTGACTAATGCGTCATTGCCATTGTGATTAGGAGGCTGGATTAACTCATCTTTTGCCGCTAAAAATGCGAACACCCCCCAGAGTACTGCACAAATAGCGCAGATGATTAATGGCAACTGCCAACTTGCGGTTTGTTCGTGTAGCTCGCCAATTATCATAGGGCCTGTGGCTGCCAACAGATAACCTAAAAACTGCGCCATACCTGATAACGTCGCAGCCTGGTGTGCACTAGCGGTACGCAGGCTTATTAAGGCTAATGCTAGAATAAAGCCACCTCCAGCACCAAAGCCAAATAACATACCCCAAACCATGGCAAACTCAGGTTTCAGTAGCAGCCCCATAATGCCAATAAATGCCAAAAATGTTAGGCCAAAGCTGAGCAAGCGTTTGTCTTTAAGCTTACTCATAAACGGAATTAATACTAAAGCGGGTACCGCTGTGAACAGTTGCAACATGCCATGGATCACCCCCGCCTCATGATGGCTGTAACCGCAGTCGACTAAAATTGTCGGCAGCCAACTGATAAAGATATACATCAAGAAAGAATTTAAAGCCAAAAATAGCGTGATCTGCCAAGCGCTAACGTGACGCCATAAGTAACTATGGCTATCGAGCGCCTGCGTGTCTTTGCTTGGTGGTGTGTGGTTACGCATCTGTGGCAGCCATACCAAGATCGCGATAATCGGGAATATCACTAAACTACCCAATGAAAACGCCCAACTTGGAATAAAACTTATCGATAACTGTTCAGCCATATCGACTAACGGTATCGCTAAGCTCGCACTCATTGCTGAGCCCGCGCCCATCATCAATACGTACATCGAGGTCATGGTGGCAATTTTAGTTGGAAAGTCGCGCTTCATTAAGCTTGGTAGTAGCACGTTAGCAAAGGCGATACCGGCACCTATGATGACGGTTCCGAGAAAAAGAGTGCTTGATGAACCCAAAGACCTGACTGTTAAACCGATAAGAATAAACAATAGCGATAGCATGAGCGCTTGCTCAAGACCACGCTTGCGTGCAAGTTTGGAGGCAACGGGTGAGAAGAAAGCAAAAGCTAACAAAGGCAAGGTGGTCAACATTCCTGCCTGTGTTGCAGACAGGTGCAAGTCTGTTCTTATGGCGTCAAGTAAAGGGCCAACACCCGTAATAGGGCTGCGTAAGCTAATGGAGATTAATAACACACCAAGCAGTAAAAATGCGCTGCTGGCAACACGAGAAGGATGCGATAACGTCATAATAGGCACCTTTTGAGAATATGAAAGTGCGATAGCTTACGCTTCTAAATGCTTGCTGTATTGAGCTATAGTGACTCTATGTTGCTAAAAACGGTCATGCTATGAAGTTCGGTACGCCCTCACTACCGGAGTTTGACTCCGACAATTACCCTCAACCTGTGGTGGCACTGCGCTTAGTCGGGGAAGAAGAAGATGCTGAAACTCCGTTTCATCAGCATCGAAAGTGTCAATTGGTACTCGCACTGAGTGGCTTTGTAAAATGTAAAATTGATGACGCAATTTGGATTGTGCCACCCAATTGTGCTGTTTGGATCCCAAGCCAGGTGCCTCACTGCAATCAGATCTCGAAAAACGCTAATGTGTGTATGTTGTTTGTCGACCCTGATGTCGCTGGCATGCCTGATCGCAGTTGTACTTTATCTGTGACTCCTTTAATCAGAGAGCTCATTGCTCATTTGACGCTTGTTGAACAACATTATCCGCAAAATAGCTCAACCGACAAATTGGTGGGAGTGCTTATCGATCAGCTGCGGACTATGCCAACACAGCACTATGACTTTCCTATCCCGACTGAGCCGAGATTGAAATCCATTGCCAATGCCTTGATTACATCGCCAGAAGATAGGCGCACAGTAGCGCAATGGGCGGGACAATATGCGATGAGTGAGCGCACGCTTGCGCGTTTAGTTAAGAGTGAAATCGGTCTTAGTTTTGGTCGTTGGCGTGGACAGCTACATATTGTTTTAGCTTTACAAAAACTGGCGACAGGCGATTCGGTGCAGCGTATTGCTGAAGAGCTAGGTTATGAGTCTGTTAGTGCGTTCATTACTTTTTTCAAAAAGACGTTGGGCCAATCACCTAAGCAATATATGAAACTAAAAGATTAGTCGCTCGATAAGTGCAATTGCTTAGGGCGTTATCGGTTAAAGTTTAATGGTTTCTTTGTAGTTGCCGGTGCACGAAAGGCCGCACATTTCATCGTAAGCGGTTTGATATTCAAGCTCTGCTACTTGATAGTGATGACGTCGTAATAATTGCTTTGCTTGGGCAAGCGAAGTGACACATTGCACGCTGGTTTCCTCATCCAGTCGAATAAAGTTATCTTTGTCATCCATTGCACCAACAAGATAATGTGGCGCGTCGGCGACACCAATGATGCGAGGCTGGGTCGACGAAGTGTGTAATGTTTGGTTGAGTGACTGACGCATATCCATAATTATCTCCTATTAAGCAGCAGTGACTATCGCTACAGAGCATTACGCTCGAAATGCTAAAAGGGTTCAGCCTATTTCTGTAAATGAATGGGTTAACATTAGGCTGGCACCATACATCAGACGCCAGACATAAAAAAAAGCAAACCACATGGGTTTGCTTTTTAGCGAGTCTGTTATGAATACCGTTGAAAGTAGCCTATTTGAGCGTGACCTTCAGTGTGACATCCTCACTGCTTGGTGTGCTCTGCACTGAAATGTAGTACCAACCATAATCAGGTTGCTGAACAACAACTTGCTCCTGAGTCCCCACATTGGTTGACTTCCCCGTGTTGTTGTCGGCATCAGGCCAGCTTTCACCGACGTATAGTTCCAGCTCTCCACTTCCGTGACCAGTTTCGGCGGTTAAGCTTTGCGTGTCTCTTGGAATGTAGATGTAGAAAGATGAACGCCCGTTTTCAACACAGATAGGGACACCATTACTGATGCTGCCATAATCTTTAGCCGTGCAGGTGGCACACATGTTTTCTAATGCTGTTGGTACTTCCGGCTCCACTGGTTCAACAGGAGTTTCTGTCGAATTGTCAGTTAGGCTAACGGTCATTGATACACCGCTGTAGCTTGAGTTGGTATCGATGGCAATGTAGCGCCAGCCGCGATTAGCGACAACATGTAGTTGCTCATTATTACCACTCGCTTCAGACTTAGCTTGCGAGCTTGTTGCTGATGCCCAAGTGTCTGCACTGAAGTAAATGTTGGCATTGCCATCACCGCCTTGCGTGCTGATATAGAGATCGGTGTTGTCCTGCTCAACCCATACGTAGAAGCTTGATTTACCGCCGCTTACGCACTCTTGTTTTTCAAGGGTTAATTTACCAGAACTAATTGTCGCCGCGCCGCAATGTGCTACCACGCCATTATTTGGATCGCTTGGGAAGGCATCGCTGTTGTCGCCCACACCGTCTCCATCAGTATCGACCGTTTCAGTGGCATCGTTAGGGAAAGCATCGCCGTTATTGCCCACGCCGTCACCATCTGAGTCTACCGCTTCAGTCGCATCATTAGGGAAGGCGTCGCCGTTATTGCCTACGCCGTCACCGTCAGAGTCGACAGATTCAGTCGCATCGTTAGGGAAGGCATCGCCGTTGTTACCCACACCGTCTCCATCAGAGTCGACAGATTCAGTCGCATCATTCGGGAAGGCATCACCGTTGTTACCCACACCGTCTCCATCAGAGTCGACAGATTCAGTCGCATCATTCGGGAAGGCATCGCCGTTGTTACCCACACCGTCACCATCGCTATCAGTAGTTTCAGATGGATCATTTGGGAATGCATCTTGGCTATCAATCACGCCATCGCCGTCAGTATCAACTGGTACGGTAACATTACCATCGAGCAATTCGTCAGTAATTAGGTACTCATTGATCTCTTCCTCTTGGTCCATCACAGCTACGCCTAAACACTGATTGTTTTCATCAGTAATGGCTGCGCGGCGGTTACCAAACCACTTCCAAGTGGTGGCACTGTCGTAGGTCTCACCGTTAGCTATGGTAGTAAAGCCAAAGCTCTCACTGAGCTCTCCGGTTTCATTGTCTACGCGGTGAATACGTACAGGTGTATTAGTGGTATTTGTAAATGAGAAGTCAGCTTCAAATGGACCCACTAAGTGCTTAGCTTGAAGATCACAGCTACCAATGGTATTCGCTGCTGGAATGACTTCTGGTTCTGCCGCGTTAGCGATAGTGGTTTCATCAATGGTAAAGTCAGCTGTTGGATTATTGAGTACGCCGACACTTAAACAATTAAGACGCGCATCGGTTACCACAAAGCGACGGTCACCATACCAAATATCCGATGTATAACTTTCGCCTTGGTTGAGTGTGCCATAGCCAAAGTCAAAGCCCGTGGCGGCGCTTTCATACTTAAGTTTGCCAGTGAGGTTATCAACACGGAACAAGCGTACAGGGTAATCAGTGGTGTTAGTAATCGTGAATTCGTGTGATTCGCCTTTAATTAAGTGTGGTCTTACAAGATCACAGCTTCCAAGAAGATCTTGTGCTGGGATCTGTTCAGGAATTACATCTTTTACCAATTCTTGCTCAATCGTGAAGTCGTTGCTGGCATGGGTCATTACGCTCACACCTAAACAGTTCATTGCGTTGTCGCTCAGCATCATGCGATCGCCTTGACGCCAATTTTCAGAACTGTAGCTTTCACCAAGATTCAGCGTTTTATAATTGTTAGCAAAGTTGGCTGTGCCTTTATTATTGTCTACCCAGAACAGCGATACTGGTGTGTCAGTGCTGTTAGTAATAGTAAAGTCAATTTTCTCGGCATCGATATGACGCGCATATTGCTGAGTTAGTGCACACTCACCTATTACATTGTTTGCGGGTATTGTGGCAGCTGGTGGGGCAACAACATCGGCATTCGCTAAGACAAACGCTTCAAAACCAGATTCAGTGCGCTCGGCCACGCCTTTGAGTACTTCTGTATAGGCATCTTTGTCACCGGCTTGCAGTGCTTGGGTTACCTTCACAATTTCGTCAGGGTGCTCTTCAGACAAATAACGCATTGCGTAATAACTCCAAGGATAGAGCTCATCGTATCCATAAGCCATAAACAGTAGGTTGTAGAGCGGTGGAATGGTCTTGCCTTCTAGCGTGTTATTGGTTCTTGGGTGATCATGACCGTTGGCTAAATACTCTGCCATACCTTCTGACCAAGACACGTTGTAGTCGAACGAACCGTAAGAGCCTTTTTTGATATAACGGCCATCTAGGTAATGCACAAATTCATGGCGCAGGTTATAGATTTGATCTTCATATTGGCAAGAGTTGCCAACCCATGAATCCGGGCACTGCATGGCAATAAAGCGTGCCTGATTGCCTACAACCTCAGGTGAACCTTCAAGGTACATACCGCCATTATCAGTACTAATACCAAAGAACTCTGGGGCATATTTTTCATAATCTTCAGGTGAAGCGAAGGCTACGACCTCAAGTACTTCATTTTGATCGCCTGCTACCGGAATGCCATTAGTATTAAAGAAGGCGTGAAACTCAGCTTCTTGCTCGGCCAAGTCGGCACAAGATTGAGTTAGCGTTGCTTGTGAGATACTGCTTTGAGCGCGAATGATTAACTTGTCAGTACACTCATGACGCACGCTTAAAATATCTTCCTCTTTTGGCGGCACGATACACTTACCAAACAAGGCATCACCGGCTTCACATTGGCGCTCGGCAGATTCTAAGTAATTCTTAGTCACCATAGTTTCGGTCGCCTCAAGAGAGATGATCGCCGAAATTTTGTCATGAACTTCTAGCACTGTACTGTCAAAGCGTGCTTTTGCTTCATCAGTCGCAATGGTTGATATTTTTCCTAGCGCGATAAGAGTATGTGGCACAATCCACTTTCTATCGTCTTCTGCAGGCCAACGCATATCAAGTGAAGTTTCGCCTAGATAAGCAAAAGAGCGCATAACAGACAATACGTCGAGCATATTGTCGTTATAAGCAGCTTTTGTTGCAGAGTCACCATAATAGGCCGCAGAATTAATGGCCTTTAGCAGCTCCATTGCCGCATCACCCGCGTTGTTACCTGCAAATGGGTTAGATTGCTCTGAGTAATATTGAATACTGGCAAGGAGATGAGGCAGTAGATCTTTAAAGTATACCGCTCCTGCACCACGCTCGAAATTCTTCAATGCACCAGCAAAGCCTTCTTGGATAACGCCGCCAGCATCGCCGATAAAGTTAGTCATTTTGGCTACAGCCTGCAGCGCAATGCTCAATTGCTGCGCTTCAGCATCTGTCATTGCCTCTGCGTAATATTTATATGATGCGAGAAAATATAGAAGTTGGTTTAGATCTGGATCGGCTAAGTCATCAGCGCTTGCTAAGTAATGTAGCGCTTCAGCAACGTCAGTAATGGGATCTTGGCTTGCTCCTGCAATGGTTTCAAAGTCGCTATAGCTGGCGGCCAGAATGGTTGCAATCGTAGCACCATATTGGCTCTTAGAGGTGATAGCAGGAGCTGGCAGAGCAACGTCAATATTGGTATTAAACACAATGTAGTCACCCATAGGCGGTGGTACATCTCCCCCCGTAATAGTCACTTCTAATGTGGTTTCTTGAATGTTGCCATTAATTTTAAAATATCGTTCACCAGCACGAGAAACAAAAGAAAGCTGCTCGTCATTAGTGCCTGGAGTATTACTAATAAGTTCTTGGTTGCCGCTCCAGTCGCTGCCATCGTAGAGTATTAACTCGGCATCACTACCGGTATAGGTGCCACCTGATGTACTGATAGTGACATTACTGTTTTCGTAAGGAACATTAATATACAGGTAATGACCATAATCGGTGATGCAGTGAGTTTGATTCGCCGGTACTTCACCTTGCCGGTCTAAGGTTTTGTCGCCGCACATTTCTGCAGCTTGTACAGCTCCGACGTTGATTGATGCAAGGATCGCACTGGTTAAGATGGATTTGCGCGAAAGAATATTGGGGAAGTTGGTTGTTATCTTTTTTATCATAGTTATATAACCTCAGTAGGTTAGAGGGTGTTGAGGTTAGGTGCTATAACCTTAACCGGATCCCTAAATTAGTCGTATCAACTTCCTTTTGACTGTAAATACTTAACCATCCGAGTTAAGCTGCTTGTTATTTTATTGTTAAATTTAACCGAACCTTAACAATATAATGTATACAAAGTCAAAGTTTGATGAAATTTAAATGAGATTTAGGTTCATAAAAAAGAGGAAAAAACTGAAAAGGTGGAGCAAAAAGTGAGTTCTATCTCTTGCTGTTATGGATCCTGCCTGCAGGAAGTTTTTGTGAAGATTAATTAAGTTTAAAAGTCGCTATTTAATTAACTAGGTATACTAGCGGTAGTGGCTAATTAGCCTTTGATTTTTGG
Source organism: Shewanella sp. 125m-1 (assembly GCF_052977065.1). Taxonomy (NCBI): domain Bacteria; kingdom Pseudomonadati; phylum Pseudomonadota; class Gammaproteobacteria; order Alteromonadales; family Shewanellaceae; genus Shewanella; species Shewanella sp. 125m-1. The sequence continues at coordinate 143,517 of NZ_JBRILT010000003.1, read as the reverse complement.
AGTATATAAATGCAGTTAAAGACGGTTATAGTTCCGGCTGTTTTGGCGTTTAGCCTAAGTGGTTGTGGTTATTTTGGTGGTGATGAAAAGCAGCAATTAGAACAAGCTTGGTTAGCCAAAAATGAGCAGTTACAGCAAGTAATTGAACAGATCCGTACTCAAGGCATTGAAGCGGTAGCAAATGGCGCCGACGCAGGTAGTGTTGCTGCTTGTGTTGCCAGTAAACTGGAGATGGATCCAGTTGGTGAGCTTGTTAATGTTGAGGGCGCTTTAGTCGAGTCGGCAAAGATTGCAGAGCTGCTTAGTGAACTAGAAGGCTTGATGGAGCAGGATTTTAGCCTAGAGAATATGTCTAGCCTGCTGCAAAAAGGCGCCGATGCGGCGGCTTACGCTAAACAGATCATTGCCGAACAAGGTGTTGAGCAAGGGTTACAACAGTTGCAGCAGATGGCAACGGCAAGTGAAGAGTTTGCTAGCCAAGATTTAGGCGCGCATTTTCAGCAGCTATTGCTCGAATGTCAGCAACAAGCCAATTAACTTCCAATAAGCATTGGCTCAATGAATCATGGCTCAATGAATCATGGCTCAATGATCATAGCTCAATGAAAAATGACCACTATTAAGTGGTCATTTTTGTATTAGGATTGGTGTTTATCGCAGACATATTTAGGCTATAGCTACTCGAGATCAATCGTCACTACGTTAGTTACTCCAGGGGTGACATTGATCATTCCGGTGGTGTAGAACTTGCCTTGGTCTGATTTTGCTTTCAGGTAATATTGGCCGCTATTAAGCATCGTCGTGCGAGTATCGTACGCAGCTATGCTTTTATCTGCCATCCAGCCATTGTCATCAACGGCATATAGGTATTGATCGCTTTCCATTGCTGCCCCACTATCTTGATGGAAGGCAACGAAACGCACCATGGTCATGCCTTTAGGGTTTTTTTCAGATTCAATTGAGCGAATAACGCCAAAATCTCTGCTCGTTTTCCCCGTCAGTGCGGCATAAACATCTTCAGATTGATTTGAATATTGTGGTTTGTCGTGGCTGTAACCTGGATTAGAAGAGCCGCTAGTGGATGAGCCTATGCTAGCGATATCTGAAACGGAATCTGCAATGTTTTTGATGTCGTTACTTTTGCAGGCGCAAAGGCTTAGCACGAATGTGCAAAGAAGAATCTTTTTCATAATTTACTCCATGTAAGTCAAACACATCCTTTAAAATGACCATAAATATCCCGAGTAACCACTCACGGTGGTGCTTGACATAAATACAGTCACTTTACTTTATCGGCTAAAGTAGCAACCGCTAAATAAGTCGTCAATAGTACAGACGTCTACTTCTGGAGGTATTACTTTTTACGGCCGTAAACTTTAACACCTGCTTTAGAACCATCAGAGTTACCGAAGACTTCCAGCTTTTTTACACAGCGACGGTAAGCGAAACCACGCCAGTCAGTGTGTTGGTTTTTCTTTAGATCACGATAGAAGCGAATTGTCTTAGTCTGGCCGTTATTAAAGGTGACTTTGATTTTTTCTAAATGCAGATCGCGCTCAGCCTTTACACGAATCGCGTCAGTTTTACGGCAAATCAATAGCGGAATTTTTGCGCCGTGATCGCCGCCGCTCAATAAGATCGTACGACCTAAAGTAATTTGCTCATCAGCCATAGCAATATTGCTTACTGCTAGCATGCTTGCAGCCATCATTAAGCCAGCCACAAAGGATTTGATATTCATATTTTCGGTTAGTGAATGAAAAGGGCGGCTAAATTAGTCTTTTGTTTGCTTTCGCGCTAGCAAATATTGAATGAAGTTAGACATCACTAGCAATAATTTGAATAAGCGCAGAGCGACAAGTTCGCTTGCTGCTCAATGTAAGCTTGTAAGCTCTAGTGGTAATAAATAGGTGATATTTACTTAAGTGTTAAAGATGCTGTCATTGGTGATTTTATCCACCCTGTTGTGTTGTGACTTTTTTGCTGGCTAGTTAAAAGTGCTGAAAAATGTCAAATTTTTGGATTTTATCAACGTGACTTAGGTCATGTTTTGCGTCAACATAGCAGTATTAAGTAAGTGATAGTTAATTTAGAGTCTGGCTCGATTGCCGCCTTGTAAAGGGCGCAATATTTGGCCTATAGAGGAATGAAGTGATGAGATCGGCAAACCCAAAAATTGTGATTGTAGGTGGTGGCGCTGGTGGTTTAGAGCTAGCAACGCAATTGGGGCATAAACTGGGTAGAAAAAACCTAGCCCAAATTATCTTAGTCGATAAGAATCGTACTCATATTTGGAAGCCATTATTGCATGAAGTGGCGACGGGCTCACTGGACTCTGCGCTTGATGGCGTTGTGTATTCTGCTCACGCAGCTAAACATGGTTATCAGTTTCAGCTAGGCACATTTTGTGGTTTAGATGAGAAAAGTCAGTCACTGTCTGTGGCGCCCATTATTGATGAGGCGGGTAAGGTGATGTTGCCTGAACGTCAAATTCAATATGACAAATTAGTCATCGCAATTGGTAGCGTCAGTAATGACTTTAATACTCCAGGTGTTAAAGAGAATTGCTTCTTCCTAGACTCACATCAGCAAGCGAATCGTTTTCATAATGCGTTGCTAGACAGCTTTACGCGAGTGCATCAGTCAGAAACGATTAATGAGCTTAATATTGCCATCGTGGGCGGCGGCGCAACAGGTGTTGAATTATCGGCTGAACTGTACCATGTAACCGATATGCTTAAAGTTTACGGCTTAAGCAAGATGACGGCTGAAAAACTTAATATTCACTTGATTGAGGCGGGTGAGCGTATTTTACCAGCCTTGCCTGAACGTATTGCCACCTCGGCAAGAACTGAGCTAAGTAAATTGGGGGTTAATGTGATGGAAAACACCCGTATTAGCGAAGCGACGGCTGAAGGTTTTGTGACCTCTGAAGGTCAGTTAATTGAAGCTAACATTATGCTTTGGGCTGCAGGCGTTAAGGCGGCAGACTTTATTAAAGATATCGGCTTTTTTGAGCTTAACCGTGCTAACCAAATTATGGTTAAGCCTAATCTACTCAGTACCGTAAGCGATGATATTTACGTGATTGGTGATTGCTGTGCTTGTCAGCAAGCCGATGGCAGCTTTGTGCCACCAAGAGCACAATCTGCGCATCAGATGGCAGAGTGTGTCGAGAAGAACATTCTTAATGAGCTGAAAGGTGAGCCGCTACATGATTATGTGTATGTCGATCATGGCTCACTGGTTAATCTTTCGCGTTATAGCACAGTCGGTAGCTTGATGGGCAACCTAACTAAAAACAGCATGTTTGTTGAAGGTAAGATTGCACGCCTGGTTTATATTTCGCTATATCGTATGCATCAGCAAGCCATTCATGGCACCTTAAAGACCATCGCGTTATGGTGTGCCGAAAAGCTGATGCGAGTGGTGAGACCGAGAATGAAGCTGCACTAGTTCGCCTATATGAGTCAGGCTTGAGTCGCAAAATGAGAACTCAGGCCTGTATTTAGGCTGAAACGGGTAAAGATAGTAATGGGTAGACCACTTGGTCTCGACCATTTCCTTTGGCCTGATAAAGGCATAGATCGGCCTCTCGTAGCAGGTGAGATAAATCCATTCCTTGGCGATAATGACTGATACCGATACTGACTGTGATCCCCACCTCTATATCTATACTCTTATCTTGTACTACAAAAATAGCACTCGCTATCTGAGCTCTGATTGACTCAGCTAAAGCAATCGCTTCTTTGTTGCCAGCAGATTCAACAAGCACGCAAAATTCTTCTCCACCAATACGAAAAATATTGTTATCGCCCGCTATACTGCTTAACAAATTGGCACAGCGCTGAAGGATATGGTCACCAGCCTCATGGCCATAGTTGTCATTAATATGCTTAAAGTGGTCAATATCTAAGATCAGCATATGCATGTTTTTATCGTTTTTGTTCATTGATTGCGTGTCAGCCAGCGCAAATTTTCTAGTGAGCGCAAGTCGATTAAAGCTTTGGGTGAGTGGATCTTTGAGGGCTAGCTTTTGTAGCTTAGCTTCCGAGTGGGCTCTATTTTTTTCGTAGGTATGAGAAACAATCCAAATTATCAGATAACTGCAGATAAAGTTGACTAAGACAGGGCTTAAGGCAAGGCCATACTTATTGATGAGATCAATGGTAACCATAATAAACATGATAAAGATGGGAATGCTTGCATATTTTTTACCAAGAATAAGGTAATACACTGTAGGGAGAACTAATGCCCAACAAAAAATAAAGCTATTGATTGCAGAGATATAAACGGCATAGATGACTAGGGCCGTTAGACTGGAAACATAGAGGTGAGTTTGCCAAACTTTATGTTTATTGTTGTACACCCGCCACAATAAATAGAATGAGAATAGACTGTAAAGGAACTGTAAATAGGCTAAAACTGGCCACTTCCCACTAATAAATAGGTTGATGATACCGAGAAAACAGCCTATTGCACCTAATAATCCACACACACCTGCTAATACAGAGCATCTTAGCCGATGAGTGTTATCTAGCTCTATAGCATCCATGTTACTTCCATTCCTACCTTGTTGCCTACATGTTATTGTACTTTGGGTTTATTTCAAGCAACCATTTAAAAATAATAGCAATTAAAGGAACTAATATGTGCTTAAGAGTGTTAAATAACCTCAATCCGAACTTTCCTGTAACGGGCAGAAATATGAACTGGTTTAGGCCTATAGAGGCGAGTTTATTTCATTTCCCAAAAGGGTTGGCTAAGAAGGGGCTAAGTGTAGCGAAAGCCAATGAACTTGATATCGGCCCTGATGCGATATTTTGCTGGCACTCTACGTATGCCAGTGTGGCCTCTGTGATGGGGGACAATATCCAAGGTTATGCGACAGTTGATGGCATGAATGTAAAGGGTCTAGTGGTAAATGCGTTGTACGATACCCCAGCGACCTATGGTGAGCCTAATCCACAATTGAAAAATGGCAACATTAGCGTACTACGTTGGCCACAGTATATTTTAGATTGCTTTTCGAGTGTTAAGTCTGTGGTCGAATATGCACGCAATAATCATTTACAGTTAATTCAAGATAATGTGCCAGAAGGGGGCAATGCGACAGCATTAGTGCCGAGTAATATTCATCTTGCGATATCAGATAAAGATGGGCAATCAGCGATTATCGAAGTGAAAGAAGGCCAATTGAGTGTCTATTCTGGGGAAGCAGATCAAATCGTAACCAATGAGCCTGATTATCCGACCCAATTAAATATTTTAAAATATTGGCAATATCAATGGGGGCAAACGGAGCCTGCAATCACGACGCCAATGTTTACCGTTCCAGGTGGCACATCACCTACGCAAAGTTTTGAGCGAGCCGCTTTTTATTTGACCTTATCTGATGCCGCACAAGATCCTGCTGCTGTGTTGGCGCAGACACGTGCGCTGATGCAAAACGGTGCCGTGCCATTTCTCTTTAACCCAGATAAAAAGGCTGAGGCAACGTGTACGCGTTGGACGAACTTAAGTGACCATAAAGCGGGTCAATATTACTTTATTAACCCACTGAATATGATGCCAGTTTGGCTTGCTACGAACGCTGAAATTGATCATTGCGCCAAAGTTCAGCTTATTTCGGTCAACAATGACAAGCAAACAGCTAATAATCACCCTGAACTTCAAGGTGATATGGTTAGTCATTTGCAGCGCTGTGAAGATCCCTACGCGAATTTGCTTTAGTGCCAATATCGCTCTAAGTCACTATCGCTGTTGTAGCCACCATTTTTTTAGAGTGGGATAAGCCAGGCTGACAAAGCCACCAATCAGGCAAGCCCACATAAGACAAATCAGTGCCGCAACACCGTATAACGCGACTTCATTGTCAGCGTAAGCAATATAGAGATGATGCGTACCTTGAAGTAGCCCGGCAAAAGCGGCAAAGCAAACGATACTGATTAAAATAGCTTTTAACATATTGTACTTCCTTACTTTTGTTGGTTTTAAACAATTTAGGCGAAGTTGGTACTATAAAAAAGTACCAACTTCGTTAGTTGAGAGCTTGGTGCTATTTATTTTAATGCTGCTTCTACACGATCGCGTATTTGTCGTGACTTTTCTTTGGTAAAAAGGCTCATTAGCTCGGCGCAATCTGCTTGTTCAGCCAATATGTCGACTAGATCTACCTTGGTTTGAATATGTAAAAACGGCATTAAGGATTTGATTTCATTTCGGCGTGCCATGGCGGCAATATAATCGGCCATGCATGGATGGTAGTTTTTGATCATATATAGCAGCAGGTATTCAGGTTTCACATCATGACTAAATAACCAATCAAGCATTGCTTGATACGCAGCCTGTTCATAATCATCTTCATCGCACTCTAAGCGAGTGGCTAAATCCATTTTGCCTTGTAGGGCAAGCTGGTCCATATAGCCGGTAACAAGCTGCTCGAAAATAATCTTGTAGCTACGATAACTATGATTAGCCAGTAAGTGCAGCAAACGGCCGCAGCGTTCATCATCAAGTAGCCACAAGTATTGGCCTAAACTATGACTTTGGCGCTCTTTTAGGCCAGTAACCGTTTCGTATTCTATACATTCACTAAACTGAGTTGCAAAGGCATCATAGGCTAAATTCCCCTGCAGGTACGCCCATAGATTTTGCTTAAGTAACAGTTCACGCTCTTCACTACTAGGCAGTTGGGCAACGGCGTTAATCACGCTTTGTGCATCGACGCTGTCATTAATGATAAGCAACTGACCTGCGATATAAAGCTTGCCGTCACGGGGGAAATTCTTGTCGGCGACTAAGATTTGTAATTCGTCACCGACATGCTGGGCGATAGTGGCATTAATCCAGCTCATCTTGTCACAGTGACGAGTTTGGTTAAGATCGGCATTGGGGTGCAGGGTAACTGGCAATCTCAGTTTTTTGGGTAGGTCGCTTTCGTCTGATAAAAAGTCAAAATACACTGTAGCATCTTTAAACTTACGCTCAATCACCTGTTCCCACGAGTTATTATTGAGTTTGATAAAGTCCTCAAGGCATTGCTGTAGCTCATTATCGAGTGCCAACGGGCGGCTAGGGAAGCGCATTGCCACATGCTTATGAAAGCTAAGCTTAATCGGTTGATAACTATAATCTAGGCCGCACAGTAACGCCTTGGCATCTTGGCGTCTTGCTGCAGCTATCATGCCCGGCTCTGTAACATCAGAGTCTTCATCAACGAGCTCACCCATTAATTCCACTAAATTAAGGTAATCATCCGTGCGTGATGATCTATCGATATACTGCTCAACTTGATAGGTCTGAGTGAAGGCTTTATCGATGCCATGGCTGTTGAGCATATCGAAAAAGTTTATTTCATCTTGCGGTGTGTCAAACATGCATCTGCGGGTATGTTCGCTAAAGGCTTTACACATCAGCCCGATAATTCTAATCGGCGCCATAGCGACTAATAATTGCCAAATACGCTTGGCGATTAACGCTTCTGGGCTATTGAGCTGTTTAAGCCAAAAACAAGCTAGCACCACCCGTTGATAATCTTCATCATAATCATTTAAAAACAGATAGCTCTTCTGCATTGGGCTGATTTTAGGGAAATGGAGTACCGTTTGGCGGCAGATATCTTGGCCATAAAGGTGCTGGTTTAACAGTGCGATTATCTGTTTTTGATGTAGCTCTGGCGTTGGTCCAGTAAAATAGCCTTTTACCTGTGCAAGCTCGCTGTCGTTTAAGCCTTTTTCAGTAAAGGGACCTTCGCCTAGAATATCGGCGTTTTCTAGCATCAAGTTAACGGCACGCTCAAACACGCCACTCAGCTTGGTTTGCAACGCCTGAGTGTAGTCATCATTAATATTGTGCTGTTTATCTTGCAAAAGTAAGTATGCGCAAAGAGCGTCGATGCCGAGCTCATCTTCAGGCCAATCTTGGCTATTTAAGCAGGCTCGATTAGCAAATAGCTCATCACTTTGCTCAAGCATATCGGCAGTGACGACACTGTCCATATCGCTAAAATCATCGAGCAGGCTCTCAAGGGATTTTCGCTCTTTTACGCTTATTTCTGAGTCAAGTTTTGCTGTGGCGTCGATTGGCATAAAGCGAGCGTAGAAGCCTTCAACACTGATAATCGCTTGGTATACAGACTCTCCGCTCAGGATATCGCACAGTTCATCATCGAAGGGCTGCTGGCCGAATAAGCGATAGAAAATATCGATAAAACGCAGCATGGTTTGCGCGCTGCGCACTTGGCTTTGTGGTTGGGTGTTAGCTGCTGTCATTGCTTCAATATCAGCGCCATTATTAGAGCTGTTATTGGCGCTGTTGTTAGAGTGAACATCTGAGCGAATGCTGACTCGGCGAATGAAGCCGTTCACCGTTTCCTCATCCATGTCATCATCTATATCTTGCATTAGATCTTTTGCTAGGTAATGCAAAGGTTCATGGAAGTTCTCTCGCACAGAATTAAAGTTATTCATCTCCCAGCAGGTTTCGTCGATAGTTTCGAAAAGCGACAATGCATGCTGTTTACAGTGCTTAATAAAATTAAAGGATTGAATGTCATCAAGTACTTGAGGATTTTCACCTGTAGAGATGTATGCGAGTAGGTCGTGGCTATTCTCTAGGCTAGCAATAAATTCGCTGAACATGTGCAGACCGCCGAGATACTTATCACGGTCCTTTTCGCGCTTGTCGCGTTGGCATCGGAGCGCTTGCTTATGAGCAACGCTACCGGCATAACAACACAGCGGTTTGTTAAGTTCTAGTTTGAGTTGGTTTTGTAGATCCATCGCCTCATTTTCGAGGCTGTCATTAATAAAATGCCCGGCTAGCTCCTGATTTCTATCTTCATCATGTTGGCCGCAGCACTCTGCAAGTAGTGTGGTATAGATATCCAACACGGGATTTTGCTTATAAAGAGGCTCATTTTCGCTATAAACTAAGACCGGTAAGCCATTAAAGCGCTGCTTTACTAACTCAATAAAGCGTGGGTATTGCGCTGGATTAGCTTTTAAGTAATCCCCAAGAGGCTGATATCTAGGGGTTGGCTGCTCCCAATCACTGCCGTAGAAAGCGAATCTAAACTGTGGATTGTCACACCAGATAAAGGCGTTAATCATTGCCTCACACCAGCCATGTTGCTCAAGTAAGCTTAACAACATATCTTCATAGCCGGTTGCATGTTCATCATCCCAGTATGGGATAAAAAACTGCGCTAAATAGACTGCATCGTTAGCATCTTTGGCCGCCATCATATAAAGCGGTTCTGCGCCAAATACCCGAGTATCATCGAGCCACATTTTACTGGTGTCGTTTTCAAAACGGGCGTAATTGACCATGGCTTGGGCGGTATTACGCAGTTGCGGTATTAGCGATTCATGTTCAAGCGCGAGGGCAAATAGCAGGGTTTCAGACAGATAAAGCTCGCGGTCGCTGCTAACGATATAATTGCTTCGATAGCCGCCGTCTGGATTCAGGCTCAGCGCCTTCATTGCTAGCTGTTTATCTTGTAGGTTATCAAGCTGCAGATGCTCACGCGCGCCGCTGCTGTTATCCATAAATACCAAGTTTAATCGACCGCTTTTATCAAAGGCTTGATGAGCTTCTAGTTTGGCTTGATAGATTTGTAAGGCTTGCTCGATGCTAGTGGCTTGGTGGCGGTTAAACTCGATAACTTGCAGGTGGCTGAATGCGTCCATACTTCTGTCCTATTAACATTGAATCCATTCCAAATATGCTGGAATGCCGACGATATTTACATGGGAGATTAACTGATTTATTGTTTGATAGTAGAGGTTTAGCTAATAAAGTTACTTTATAACTGGAAATGTGTGATGACAGTGGCACAACGTGCTTGTTGCTGGCGAAAATTCATTCGATGCAATGCGATAGCTTGATGAATGCGTGGTCTTCTGTATATGAATGGTACCGATTGAACTATCAGCTACCCCGAGTCATATCTAGATTAAACTGAACTAAAATAGTGACCTTATTTTAGTTCTTTTATTTTAGCTATCTTAACTTAGTTATCTTATGGGGCTTGAAACTGTGGCTTTTGATTGTTTACTATGCGTGCTAATACGATATTTATCGTCATCATAAAAAGGAACTATACATGGATTGGTATCTTCTTGCTTTTAAAAAATATTTTGATTTTTCAGGCCGCTCAAGACGTAAAGAATATTGGATGTTTGCCTTATTCAATATCATCTTCAGTATTGTTCTATCAGTGCTTGATACCCTGTTTGGTACCATGAGTTTAGAAACCGGATTGGGACTGTTTAGTGGCTTATATGCGCTAGCGGTATTTATTCCTAGCCTTGCGCTATCCGTTCGTCGTCTGCATGACATCAACAAGAGTGGTTGGTGGTTGCTGATCTTATTGATCCCATTTATTGGTGCGATAATCCTGTTGATTTTCTTTGTGCTTGATAGCAAGACTGAAGACAATAAGTGGGGCTGCAACCCTAAACTGGCTTAATACTGTTGTAGAGTTAGCGCGTAAATAAAAATGCCTGTCAGAATGTGTGACAGGCATTTTTGTGAGTGCTTTGCACCCATGGCTGGCTAGGGCTTATTTACAGCCTGCAGCGCCTTTATCTACCCATACACTGGCAACGCCAGGCTCATCGCCTTTTGTCCACCACTTTGCTTGCCATTGACGGCCGTTGTGCATAGTAATGTCGTTGCCGTTATAGGCTACGCCTTTGTTCCAGCCAAGTTGTACATTGCTGACTAATAACCACTGATCAGCAGTACGCGATGGCGTATTACCTTGAGTCCAATATTTAGCTTGCCAAACTAGGTTGTCGTGACTCACTACGTCGCCGCCTGTGTAAACGCTAGCTGATTGCCACGCAGGGTGGTTAGCGGCATCTGGATCGGTTGCGCCGCAGCCGTTATCACCGCCATCATCTTTAACGTTCACTTTTACCAAGCTTGAGGCGCTGGCATCTAAGCTGCCGTCAGACACAGTTACAGAAACGCTAAACTCAGTTGCCTCTGTTACCCTTGGCGCAGTCATCGTAATGCTATGGCTGCCTTGACCTGTAAAGGCGATATCCGCTGGTACGGTCCAAGCATAAGTTAGCGCGTCACCATCTGCGTCAGCCGCTTTTGCATTTAGGCTTACTTTCTTAGCAGATTCCACTGCAACACTCGTCACTAAGCTTACGCTTGGTGCTTGGTTAGCTGCAGGGGCTTTATTGGTCACAGTAACAGTATCTGTTGCTGACAAGCCTTCGATATCGGTCACTGTCAGGCTAAATTCATATTCAGTATCAAGCTCAACGAGTTCTAACTCGATATTGGCAATGGCGCTATCGTTGTTGCTGATGGTTAGCGCAGGGCCAGAGACTTGAGTCCACAGATAAGTTAATGCGCTGTTTTCAGGATCTCGAGAGTTGCCACCGTTTAGCTCGGCATCTGCCGGGCCCGTCACTGTGATATCAGCACCGGCGTTAGCAATCGGCGCTTTGTTTACAGGTGGCGTCGTGCCTTCACCGTGACCTAAGCCTTCGTGCATAGCATTAAGTAAATCACCGTTATCGGCATCGATTTCCCAAGAGAAAATACCGGCAAGTTGATTGTCTAATACATATTGGCCTTTGGCTTTAACCGAACGCTCATCATCATAAGTGATTAAATCACCGCTTGAGGCTTTAAATAGGTAAGGCGCTTCAGCTGCAGTGTCGTAACCATATTCCCACTCTGGGCTCATGTGGTTATTAACGATGTCGCGGTAATCAATAACGCCATCTTCCCAAGTACCTTTGATAGGACCTGTGGCAGTACCAGTAAATGGATTGCCATTGCTGTAATCGCTGACGCCCGTCCAGCCGCGGCCATACTTAGCCACGCCTAGAACCAGTTTAGCCGGTTCAACGCCTTGCTCTAGCAAGATACGCGTGCCTTTATCAGCGGTGTATTTAGTGTTTTCTTGCCAGTGACCATCGTAAAGGGCAGTCTGATGGCCTAAATCTGTGTTCTGCCATGCGCCATTGAAGTCATAGCCCATCATAAAGATGTAGTCCATGTACTGCTGAGCATCGGCGTAGTTAACGGCGCTAAGTTTGTCGTAACCGACGTTGATAGCTGAAGTTAGCTGATAAGTGCGGCCAGTTTCAGCGCTTAACTCGTCAAGCATTGCGCGCAGTTCACGCATCAAGGTTACGTAGGTTTCGCCGTCTTTGCTGCTACCTAGGTTAGGGTTAGCGCCGCCGCCACCTGGGAATTCCCAGTCGATATCTAGACCGTCGAAGAACTTCCACGTTAATAGGAATTCACGAGCTGACTCAATGAACGTGGCGCGCTTAGCTTTGTCATCAAAGAAGAAGAACGGATCTGACAAGGTCCAGCCGCCGATTGATGGCAAGATCACTAACTCAGGTTGCGCTTGCTTAAGTGCCATTAACGCGCCGAAGTTACCTTTGTAAGGCTCGTTCCAGCCTGAAAGACCTGATTGTGACATTTGAATCGCCGCCCATGGATCATGGATTGCGACTTTAAAATCTTCGCGACCTTCACAGGCGCGTTGCAACGCTTGGAAACTGCCTTCGATAGTTTTTAAGCTGTCGTTGATACCGTCACCACCACAGATTGGCGTAAAGCCATACAATACGTGAGTTAAGTTTTGCGCGGGCATTTTTTCAACCGGGAACTTACGGTCGTATACGCCCCATTCAACGTAATAAGTACCGACGACTTTACCTGTCTTATTTTGGTATGGACGGTTGTTTTCAAGCATCGGGGCATTGAGCGGTTTTAGGTGGCTACCGTCGGTATCTGCAACCACAATTTCTTTGCTGGTACTCATTGAGCAGCCATCAGCATTACATAGGCCAACCTGCATTTGATAGCGGCCACCTTTGCTCACTTTAAATGTGGCTTCACCTGACGCGGCGGCGGGGCCTTGCCAAACTTCATTATCGTCTAAAAATACCTTAGCAAGGTCACCGAAGTCACCGTTCCAAAGGTTCCAGTTAACCGACACATCAGCAGCGTCTTTGACTTTTATTAGTTTATTGTAAGCCGTTGCAGATTGGTCGACTTCGATGATTGAGAATTGTGATTCACCCCAGCCTAAGCTTGGTGTGCCTGGCAGCGCAGCATAGCTGTTAGCCGCGAGCAGTGAAGAAACCACTAATGTGGATATTGAAAGTTTAGCTTGCAAGAGAGTGTTCCTTATTGAGTTTTCAATAAGGCAAACAAAGCATGAGCACAGTTAAACTAGCGCCAAGAGTATTGGTGCTAACTTATGGTTGGCGTCCCCGCTATCTTAGGAAATTCCCTTAGACCGGAAGCTTTGCGTCCCAGCATTTCTACTGGTTTGCCTTTGTCTATTTAGTCAGTCTAGTGTGCTGACTGGCATGTAGCATAATGCTAAAAATAATAAACGCAATAAGTTGTTGAAAATATAGGGTTTACCGTGCTTTGCGTGCCAATAGGTTGACATGTTTAGCCTGGAGGGGAGGCAATGAGTATGCGCTTGTAATTGATGTTTGATATTGATTTTATTGAGATTATTTCAATTAAAGTCGCTTCACTAAATTAGTGATGGCTTTAATAAACGGCAAGCGCCAAAAACTGGTCACTAAAAATATTCTTTTAACCAAAGCCTTAACAGCATGAGAATATCCTTACTCTGGGCGATATGATGATGTAAGCCTGATGAAAATCATTTTCCTTCAATGTATTTGTGACCGATTTGGGTTAATAAAAAGGCTGCCATTTGGCAGCCCTTAGTTACTTCAAGCGCAGATTAACGTCCGCCAGGCTCGGCAAAGCGGGTCATCCAGTCTTCTACTTGGTTGTACCAATAGATAGAGTTATTTGGCTTCATGATCCAGTGATTCTCATCAGGAAAATAGATCATTTTAGATTCGACGCCACGGGTTTGTAAGGTGCGGAACAGCTCAAAACCTTGTCCTACAGGTACGCGGTAATCAAGCTGACCGTGGATCACCAAAGTTGGGGTGTTAAAATTCTCGGCAAAGTAGTGCGGCGAGATCGATTTGTAGATCTCAGGCTTTTCCCAGTAGTTACCAAAGCGAGTACTATGGACCGAGAAATCTGCTGCCATTTGCGAGTACATGTTGTACACCGCTGCGTGGATCATCAAGGCATTAAACGGATGCTCTTGGCCCAAGATTATCGAGGTTAAGTAACCGCCGTAACTTGCGCCCCCTGCCACTAAACGCTCGCTGTCGATCCACTCTTGCTGTTTAAACCAATCCGTAGCTTTAAATACATCTTCAAGTGATTTGTTCTTCCAGTCAGGGTTGATGCTATCGGCAAACTCTTGGCCAAAACCACTTGAACCATGAAAATTTGGCCATGCAGTGACATAACCCCAAGAAGCAAAGGTTTGCGCGTTCCAGCGGTAGTGGAAACCATCGGTAATCGCGCTGTGTGGGCCGCCGTGAATCAGCATCATTAGCGGGTATTTTTTACTGCGATCGAACCCCGGTGGGTAGTGTACCCACATCTGTATATCTTGGTCGTTATAGCCTTTGTAGGTTACCGACTCGTAAGTGCCCATATCGACATCAGCAAGAATGTCATCGTTGAAACTATCTAAACGGGTGGTTTTACCGTTGCGTGGATTAATAGTGACTAGACGTGCTGGATATAAAAAGCTGTCGTTAGTCGCAACGATAGTGCCGTCTTTTGCCATCACAGGTTTACCAAAGTTAGTGTCTTTGGTAATGGCTTTTACTTTGCCGTTGTTAGCATTGATATGATAAATACGGCTGGTGGCTGCATCATCAATTGCGGCGTAAAAGCCTTTGCTGTCTTGAGTCCAGCCAAAGCGTGATACTGAGCGATCCCAAGTGTCGTTAATCACTTTGGGTTGACGCTTTTTCATATCCATCAAGACGAGACGTGATGTATCAGCATAGAAACCGTGAATAAGTTGCTGAGTAAAGGCTAAGGTTTTGCCGTTAGGGCTAAACTGCGGATTGCTGTTTGGCGCTTCATTATCTGGTGTTAGGTTTTGGGCGTTACCGCTGCCGATTTTAGCTAAGAAGATATCAATCTTTGGGTCGACTTCACGGGTTTTAAGTGAGGCATCCCAGCCGTTAGCGGTAAAGGCAATCCACTGCTCATTTGGCGCGATATCGTAGCTTGAGGCGCTTTGTGATGAACGCGGTAGCTGCTGTTTTAATGGCTGAGTAATAGCTTCGATTTCACCGCCTACAGCAGGGATACGAAACACGTGCGCTTCACGGTCTTCATCAATCCAGTGGTCAAAGCTTGAATAGGGCAGAGCGTTCCATTGGTGAGCCGATACCTTATTGTCTTTGTCTGCTTTTAGCTGAGCAATCATTTCATCCCAGTTTTTTCCTGGGAAAATACGGCTAATAAAGTAGATGTGTTTGCCAACCCACCTCATACCATATACGCCGCCTGGCACATCAGTAAGCTTTTGTGCTTCGCCTGGGCCGTTCATTGGCAGCAGGTATATTTGACCTGCTTCATCGTCGTCACGCTTGCTGATAAAAGCCAGTGTTTTACCGTCAGGGGAAAAAGTGGCTTCGCTTGCGCGCATGCCTTTAGCGGTTAATGCTTGTTGGCTATCGCCGTCTTTGTTAAATAACCAAAGCTGGGTAGAGCCTTTATCTTCCGGTACATCATATTGGGTAACAGGCGCGATAATTTTGTCGCCCTGCGGTGAAATAATTGGACTGCCTATACGGTTAAGTTGCCACAGCACATCAACCGAAAGCGGTTTGGTTTGTTCTGCAAATGCGCTTGCCATTGGCATAAGCATACACAGCAACAGGATCCCGGCTTTCTTCACGAGTGGTTCTCCTTGGGAGCAATTTGTTGAGTTTTTTATTAGTGTTTTAGCCAGTTTGTTACTGGCGAAGCTAGTATAGCCGCGAATATTGCGAAAAGGATATCAATATCAAAAGGCTGTTACAGATGGTTACGCAACTGATTTAAGCCAAGATTAATTACAGGGAATAGAAACAGAATTGAGAAGAGAGTGAGACTCAAATAGAAATGGCGGCTGAACCTTGAGTTCAGCCGCCATTATCTTTTGCGCTTTTAGCTATGATGCTAGCTGTGATTAAGCGAGATTAAAAATCTTCGTCATCGCCACCAAAATCACCGAAACCGCCGTCATCAAAGCCGCCAAAGCTTTCATCACCACCAAAACCGGTGTTAGCAAAGGTGTCTTCACTCGCATACTCAGAAGCGAAACCTGAGTTGTCATCTAAGAAGCTAGAACCAGCTTCTTCTGGCGCAGCGGTATCAGCAGCTGCAGTTTCTGTTGGCGCTTCAGTTTCTGCAGCAGCTTCAGGAGCAACTTCTGGCGTTGCTTCTGCAGTTGCAGTATCTTCACCACCAAATAGTGCATTGCTAATAAGGTTACCGGCAACCATACCCGCTGCAACACCGGCTGCAGTTTGCATAAAGCTACCAAAAGCACTTGGCTGACGTACAGGTTGAGGCTGCACTGGCGCTGGGTTAGTACCGCCCATCATACGGCTTAATGTGCCGCGCTCTGATTCTTTTCTGAAGTGCTCAACTTGTGATTCTAAGAAGTCATTTTTTGACTTCATATCTTTAAGCGCCATCTCTTGCACGATGACCGCTTGAGTTAGCTTGTAAACGATATCTTCTTGAGATGCGATCTCTTGGCCGATTAGGCTTTCAGCTTCTGCATCTTTTGGCTTGTTTGGGCTAGCCTTTAATTTATTGGCTACGTTTTGGATTAGTTCTTGTTCTTGCGGAGTCATGTTTCAATTCCTAATGTAAGGATACGTCTTTACGTATTTGACGCGCATCCTAGCCTAAGGTTCACATCCTGCGTATCACTAATAATTGATTAGCTAATCAATAGCTTAAATAACTATCAGTTAACAACATTTAACAAACAAGCAGCTTTAAATACTTACAAAGATTAAGAGAATTTTATCTAAAAAACAGCAGGGGATTGAGGTAAGTAGAGGTAGATTTGCTGAAGAGAAGAGTATGGCAACCGCAATCGCTCCGGTTGCCATCTGTTATTTCATTCAATCTTGAGTGTTGAGATTGAATGAAAAGGTGATTTTAAAAAGACATAAACAGACCCACAACGGTTGCTGATAATAGGTTTGCCAGCGTCGCTGCTAGTAGCACTTTCATACCGACAGACGCAATGTAGCTAGACTTATTTGGGATCATAGTGCTGAGCGCTGCAACCACCATAGACACAGAGCCGATGTTAGCGAAACCACATAGAGCCACGGTAATAATCGCCACCGATTTCGGTGACATCACTTCACCTGTTGCGGCAACCACAGTTTCACCAGATATATAAGGCGCAAAACCTGCGTAGGCCACAAACTCGTTTAGTACGAGTTTTTGCGCAATAAAGTTACCGGCAACATTGGCTTCAGCCCAAGGTACACCAATTAACCAAGCGATGGGTGAAAATGCGTAACCCATCAATAGTTCAAGTGTTACGTCTTTAAAGCCAAATAGTCCGCCAGCCCAGCCAATCATGCTGTTTAGCATGGCCATTAAGCCGATACAGGCAATCAAAATTGCGCCCACTACCGCGGCAATTTGCATACCGGCAATGGCGCCTTTAGCAATCGCATCGATAAAATTAGATGGCTTTTCATTATCAGGCAGAGCTGGGACATCATTCACTGGCTGCTCTGTTTCAGGGATCATCAACTTTGCAAATAACAGACCCGCTGGCGCACTCATAAAGCACGCCATAACTAAGTAGCGAACTTCGACGCCCATGCCTGCAAGACCTGCTAATACAGAGCCTGCAATGGAGGCTAAACCACCGACCATGATGGCAAAAATTTCTGATTTGGTTAGGTGAGGGTGCCAAGGTTTAACAAATAGAGGCGCTTCAGTTTGGCCGCATACTGTGTTGGCGATAGCGTTCATTGATTCAGCCTTGGAAGAGCCAATAGCCTTTTGCAGTCCGCCGCCGAGTACCTTAACAACAAAGGTCATGATGCCCATGTAGTGCAGCAAGCTGACTAATGATGCGGTGAAGATAATGGCTGGCAATACCTGGAAAGCAAAGATAAAGCCTAAGTTTTCAACCTGGAAGGTGACTAAGTTGCCGAATACGAAACTAATGCCTTTAGCTGCAAAGCCAAGCACGTTGGCGACGCCATTTGAAACGGCTAATAATACGTTAGCGCCAAAGCTGGTGGCTAATACAAAGCCTGCAATGGCGAGCTGAATAATGAGTGCGCCACCGACTGTACGCCAGTTGACTTGTTTTTTAGCATTACAAAAAAGATAACCCACAACTAACAGGGCTGTGATGCCTAATAGAGATTGCAACATTATAAGAGGACCTATTTATGATTAATTCAGTTGGTTGATTACGTTGATTAAGCGCTCAACATGTTGTTGAGCCAATTGCATAACGGTATTTTGATCGCCACCCTCATCAGATGTTGAATTCATTTCAAAGGTGATAACCGTATCGACAATCTCCATTTGTGCAGCTTTGATAGGGTGCACAGCGGCTTGTAAATACTGCTCTAGAGGCAAGAAGTTAAACTCTCCTGGCTGATAGGAGCTCGCGGTTGCGCCACAGGTGATAGATAGAATCACTTTCTTGTGTTTTAGCTTGTCTCCTTCAGGGCCGAAGGCGAAGTTGTAGGTAAATACTTCATCAAACCAAAGCTTCATTAAAGCGGGGTAGGTGGACCAGTAAAGGGGAAACTGGAACACGATAATATCGGCTTGGCTCAGTAATGCTTGTTCAGCTTGGATGTTAATCTGATAGCTGGGGCAGGCCTCATCGAGTTTATGGATCGTAAACAGGCTTGTTGTATCGAGCCGTTTAAGAATTTCGGTGTTAGCAACGGAGCGACTGAGATCGGGATGGCCCGAAATAAGCAGTATGTTACTCGTCATGTCTTTCATGTTTTCTACACTTAAAATTAGTCAAAAAGTAATGTTAAAGTGCGCGCAGTCTCCTCAGTTTTTTAGGTATGAGGCCGCCTATCGCTTTATAAAACAAAGTGATAAACCCTATTAAAAATCAGGTTTATACATTGGGTTATAAGCGTTTTATTTTTTAGGTCTAGATCTACGGCGCGCTAATATTGCATAGCGGCCAAGTAAAGTAGATTGGCTTAATGAGTTATTGGTATTGGAGTCACATTTAGGCGCCAAGTTGAGTGTGATGCATGCATGTTTTGCAGGTAAATCGACAGGTTTTGGCTCGTGCAATTATATAAAAGTCTTATTTATTAGTTTGTTAATTAGCTGATAATTAATTATGGCTAATAGATGTCTTGAGCGAGTTAGTTGTGATTTTATCGCTGATCAAGGTATGGGTTTGAGACTAATTGAGCGTGTTTCTTAATGAGATATCGCCACTGATGATGTTAGCTTGCTCTCCCGTCAGGCTGACCAGTTTAGCTTCGATGTGCATCGACATTGGAAATTGGCTATCGGGTTGTTTGATGATCACTTCAGCATAGGTCCGAACGCGATTCGACAAAAAGTAATAAGTGCCATTCCATAAACAATCAAAGTAAAAATTAGACTCACTTAGATTGATATTCTCTAAGCGATTTTTAGCGTGTCTAAGGTAATTATCTGTAGTGATAATACTGCAGGTATTGTTAGCGCTGCCATTACCAAATTTAAAGATAAGAGCCGATTTTTCTTTGAGTTTTCCCTGGGAACCACCAAGATACTTATTTAAGTTAATCGTGATGGCAGGCTTATCGATAGCTGTAGTCGTTTTGGTAGTTGCTTGAGTATTTACCGATAAAAACAGCAAGCCAATAGTTACTAATACTGGGCTAATCCAGAGCTGAAGATGCATGGTGCACTCCTTGTCGCATATTCTTTATTGCCAAAGTGTTCTCACTACACTTGAGCAAATCATGCACTTGAATATGTGTTTCAGCAAGTTTTGGAGTGTAATTAAGTTATTGAAAATTAAGCATTCAATTGAATAGCGAACAACAAGGATGACTCTGTGTTGTATATGGGAATGAAAGAAGAGGCTAGCGCTTGTAGTACAAGGACTTAGCTGTAGCGCTATTGTTTTAGGCGGTGATGCTTTACCTAGTAAAAGGGGATAAACCTCAGTTTATCCCCTCTGTATCGCGACGAAAGTCTGTATTTAGCTTGTTACAGAGTGCTGATTTTTGCGTGTTATTACTTCTGCGCGCTTAGCTCAATCGTTGACTCAACTGCAGCGGAAATATCGCTTTCATTAAACAAGAAAGGACGGAATTGCTTACTGTTTGAGTAAAGCTCACTTTGGTCATTAAACTGCGGGCTCATAATATTGCTCGATTGCGAGTAAGTTAAGATGCCTTTAGCCACAGGGCCTTGATCGGTAAAGCTCACCGCCATCATCCAGCTTGACCCATAACGAATTGCATAGCCTTGCTCAGATAGACCCGATGCGAGTGGTTTGCCGGTAACGGCGTCCATCACCGCGGCATACTCATGCTGAGGTACTAACGTATCGTCACCCGATAAACGGGTTGAGAATACATTAAATCCACCTTCTGCATTATGGGTACCGGGCCAAGGTAGCTTGGTGCCTGATGGTGTGCCATCGGGTAATGACTTTTCAACAAATTGCACAGTGCCCATTGCGGCATCAACATCAAAACCTGCAGCTTCTACGTTTAACGCTGCTTTGGCTAGCGCCACTAATGCACTGCCATCTGTGGCTAAGCTATTTGGCGTAGTGGCGGCATTATTGGCATCAAATGGGACAGTCAACATACTTGCTTGATCAAACTGGTGGGCAAACTCACGTACAAGTGCACCAGCAATGCTGTCGTTATCTTGCTTACCGTTCCATTGCTTTAACGCTGCGCAGGCAGCACTGATATCTTTAGATTGAGTCGGGCTGACCACCACTGGATCGCTACCTTGAGCTTCACACTGAGCAATTAAGTCAGTAAATATCAAGCTATCAAGATAGATGTTATTAGCCAGTGCAGCAGCTTCTAGCTCGTCGATATTAAATTTACCGTCTTCACCAGCAGCCTCGTTCATAAGCTTAAGCGCCATACGGGTACGTAGAGACTGTTGCCCACGCTCAGGGCCGTACATTGCAGAGTAACCTTCAAGCGGCGCTTCCAGGTTGGTTGACCAAAATGAGTTGTTGGAGTTTTGCACAAAGTCACTACGCTCAAGCTTAGGGGCGTGCTCGTAGGCCATTGGCTTGTCAAAGGCAAACATAGAGGCATTGCCCGGTAAAATCGTAAACCCAGCTTGCTGTCGTGCGGCAATAATATCGGGGTTTGATTTTAATAGGCTAATGGCGATCCCAGATAAGCCCGGAACGGTCGAGTCATCAATATAGAAAGTGTTACCGTCTTTATCGGCATACATGGTGTTATTAAAAATCACGCCATCGTAATCTTTAAAGGCCTGCTGGAACTCATCTTTGTTGGTTGCGCGGTTCATGGCTAACCAATGATCGATTGGATCTTTGTTAGCCATGTTGGCATCTTGCAGCATAAAGGCTTGGCCATCATCCCAACCAAATGGCGCTTGGTTAGCCGGAGCTTCTGCAATAGGGCCTTTTGGTGTGGTGTAGATATCTTTTTCTGCCACCAACATGCCCGCAGGGCCGCCATTGACTAAGATCTGTACTGTTTCTTTAGTGATGGGCATTGCCTCACCATCAAACAGGTATTGCATGCGATCGCCGCTAACGAGCTCAAGATTGTACAATACAAAGTGTTCAGCGGTTGAGAAGGTATGCGTCCACGCCACATCTTTGTTAAAGCCAATGTTAATGGCTGCTGGCATACCGACTAAAGAGCCTCCCATGACATCAATATGACCAGGAATGGTTAAGTGTGATTGCCAAAAACGCAAGTTACCTGTATGGGGGAAGTGCGGATTACCCAGCACCATGCCTTTGCCGTTTTCAGTCTTATCTTTACCTAAGCCCCAACCATTTGAACCGAGATCTCTAGGGTTAGTTTCTGGTGTCTTAATAGCGTTTTGATAAGCAATAAACTTGCTATTCACGTCCTGAATAAAAGCTGTTTGCGCTTGAGTTGGCGCTGGGCCGACGATGCGCGGAAGGTACTCTTGACCATCACCGGGGTTGGCGTAAAAAATCAGGTCAAGGAAGTTAGCCGCACCCGGTAGCAAGGCGATAGAAAATAGGTAGTTGGCCACATCTACGCCATCAATAGGTTTAACCCAAGGCTGGCCTGAACAAAATGGCTCGCCAGTTTGGGTCCCTGCTTCTACGTCGGCTAGAAATTGGTTATAACCAGCACTGAAACCTTCCATTAATGCGCGTGAGTTGTAGCTAAAGCTTGGGTATTGCGCTTCAGCTTTTTCACGGATCTTCAGTGCCTTGTAGGCAAAGTCTGAAATTAAGTTGCCGTTGTCTTCAGCCGTTGGCAAACCCGTGGTGAAATCGATAGAAGCATGAGGGCCAAAGTACATCGAGCGTTCAGAGTTAGCCTTGATAAACCCATCAGCGAGCACACATAAGTTGTCTTGAGCCTGAGCATAACCGCTGCCAAAACCTAAGCTTTCAAGATTGTCGGCTTGGATATGGGGGACGCCATAAGCGGTGCGGCGAATTTGGGCTTTAAGCTGCCCTTCGGGAGCAAAAGCTTGCAGCGGAGGGATCACTTCAGGTGTGGGTTCTGGTACAAAGAGTGAGTCACTTTTGTCAGTTTCTTCATAGCCGCAACCGGTTAAAACAACCGTCGAAGCCATCCCCAAAGCGAGCACTAACTTATTTAAGCGCATTAAAAGATCCTTTTTATTGTGTTGTTCCATCAATCATTGTTGATGGATACTTTTATTATTTCGGATGTCTTAATTTTGATAGTAAAACATATACTTACTGAACTAGTGAACGAATAAGTACCCAAAATATTTTTATCAAATACGACAAAGACATGTTGGTTAGTTAACCAGTCATTTAAACGTTTGTCTACATCTTGTTAACTTTTTGGCGTGGGGGATCATAGCGGCGAGAAGGGGGCGATTATTCAGACTTCAATTGATTAATAGCGTTAGCGATTAAAAATTAAGTAGGTTTAAAAGCTTTGCTGGAAAAGCAGTGGTTTAAAGGTGTTGGTTTTTAGCCAGAGTGCAGCGCCGAAGTTTATCGGCGCATGCGCAGGCTTAATGAATACTTTGGTGGCTGAAACTTAAGTGCTTAGCGTCTTTTATGAGCTCGATAAAGTTTTGTCTACTCAAATGCACTAAGGTGTTGTGATCGCCGGCCTCGAAATAGATCTCCTTAGCTTCGACCAGTAGATCGTCGTAAACCGCCTCTAGGTTGTAAGCATCACCTAAAGAGGGAATGGCACCTTTGTGACAATCGCTAAACATGTCATAGACCTCTTTCTCCTCAATCAAGCGAAGATCTCGGTTTAGCTTGTCGCCTAATGTTCGTAAACTGACCTTGTGATTGGCTGGCAATACAGCCATGACTCTTCGGCCTTCATGATCCTCTAAAGTGACGGCTTTGGCTAACTGTGACGGGGATATATTGGCGGCAATAGCACTGCTCAGCGAGCTAGAACTATGGGGATGGGGAACAAGATCAAATTTGATCTTGTTGTCATCTAGGTAGTCATTCAATCGAGCTGAAATAGACACGGTGTTACCTCATAAAGGCTAAATAATGCTACCTATTATTATAGTTCAGAGAGGGATAACTGGCTTATAAACGCATTAACTACAGCAGGAAATATCTTGGTTTTTCTGGGGAGATAGAGAGTAATGGTTGAGCCTAGATTGGCAAGCGAGTGTGGCGATATTCATTTCAATATCATAGGCAATAGGCTTTGGATTAGCTGCTTATGACCTGGTGTTAATTGGCTATTCTTTCAAGGCTTAAGTAGAGGGGGGGTAAATAATAGACAGTTAAGGCATAACAGGTTACCGTAGCTTGAATGTTTTTTAGTCACACATTTGTAACAATTAAACGTCTGCTTTGCTTGGGGTTTATACAATCCCTTAAGGGAGCCTGTTAACGAATAGCTATTGCCTATAGCAAGTAACTAATAAGCAAATTTAATGGGTCATTGATGGCCATTTAACGGGTTTAGACGCAACAAGACTAAATAAGTGACTATTTGGTTTATTTATACATATTCAGGAAGAAGATATGACAATAAGAAAATGGACGCTAACAGCATTATCTGCATTGGTTTTAACCGCATGTGGCGGAGGTGGTGATGATTCATCAGGCTCTGCTGGCAATGGTGGCTCATCTGGCGGTAATGTGCCGAAAATTACATTAAATACAGTTGTGGACAATCAATGTGGAATAGAACAGCCTAAGTCTGGCGTCAAAGTATTTGTGCACAATAATACGGGTGACATTATTGCTGAGTACGTAACAGATGCCGATGGTGCGCTCACTGCAGACTGGCCGAGTAACGCTAAACATATCACGTTAACCGCGGACAACCAGTACTATTACAAAGACCTGCCAACACTCAAGGTTATTTCTAATGTTAATGTTGAAGCTGGCGATTTAGGCATTACCTATTTTCGTGATGACAACAATGAAGAAGGTTGTAACTGTAAACAAGTCGAGTTTCCGGTGCAGTCGCTTATCGAGGACGCGCCAGACAGTTTGCTGTATTTGGGAGGCAGCAGCTATGAGTTAACGCCATTTACTAGTTCCCCCTTAATTGAGTGGTGCGATGGTGTTGGGCCAATAGATGTGCAGTTAATTGCTGCCGATGGCCAAAGTAGCCTAGGTGGCAGTATTGATTTGACCGATAAAACTCAATATACATTGAATATGAGTGACTTTACCCAGCAGGGCGTAGTGGTTGACTATGTTAATCCTTATGATGCACGGATCTTATATGCCCGCTCATTTGAAGGTTGGACCAATTATAGTCAAAACGATCCGGTATTTGTTTACCCAACATTAACTAATAGTAGCTATGTTTGGCCAGCGAGAATGGGTCAAGAATACATTGGTAATGTTACCGCCAATAGTTATAGCTCTGCACGACATCTAGTCACATCAGAGGGCAAGACTTCTCCGATAATGCTTTGGGATCCGGCTAACGGCTTTTCTGATGCGGTCTACTCATTATTCAGTGAGATCTCAACTGGCCAGGCGCCATACCAATATGATTTTAGCAACGTAAGTACTGATATCGCGTTGACTCACATGAGTTTGTCTGGAGATATTGATAATGGGGATGCTGAATGGATTATTTGGGGGGGCGTATCAGGCAGCATGCCAGATATCAAATTGCCAGCGGATTTAGATGCAAAATTTGATTCGCTAAATTATCCAAGACTACAGATTGGTGTTAGAGGCTACGGCTCAGAAAAGCCACTAAGTGAGTGGCGTAAACTGTTGGCTGAACGAAGCCGCATGGCAGATGGTCAATTGAGCGTACTTGATTATGAAACGAATTATATGCGACTGAGTTTCGATCTTAATCAGTAATTTGAGTTAACAATGAGTTTAATTACCGATAATTAAACTAAAAAGACAGCGAAAGCTGTCTTTTTTATATCGGGGTTTATGCAAACGACGAGCCTTTGTGAGGCTCTTTGGTTATAGCGTTGCTTAACGTTAGTGCTAAACGAGTCTATAAATAGTTGGGTTGATTGAGCTTATCTCAATACTTTACTTAAAAACGCCTGAGTTCTGGCTTCTTTAGGATTGCTGAACAGGGCTTCTGGTTCATTCTGCTCAACGATAAAGCCGCCATCCATAAAGATAACTCTGTCTGAGACATCGCGGGCAAAGCCCATCTCGTGGGTGACAATCACCATGGTCATGCCTTTCTGGGCGAGCGACTTCATCACATCGAGTACATCACCGACCATTTCAGGATCGAGCGCCGAGGTGGGTTCATCAAACAGCATCAATTCAGGTTTCATTGCGAGTGCACGGGCAATTGCTACCCGCTGTTTTTGTCCACCCGATAGGCTCGATGGATACGCATCGGCCTTATCTTTTAGGCCAACCTGCTCAAGTAGAGACTCGGCTTCAATGTCGGCTTGTGCTTGTGTCATCAGCTTTAGTTTTACAGGTGCAAGGGTGATGTTTTGCTTAACCGTCTTATGGGGAAACAGATTAAAGTTTTGAAACACCATACCCACTTTTTGTCTTAGCTTATCGATACAAGCGCCCGCAGCGGTAATCGATTGACCATCGATAAAAATTTCGCCTTGAGTTGGCAGCTCTAGTAAGTTGATGCAGCGTAAGAAGGTACTCTTACCGCCACCTGACGGGCCGATCACACTGACAACCTCGCCATGGTTAATCTGCTCATCTATCCCTTTTAGCACTTGGTTATCGCCAAAGCTCTTATGTAAATCATTAATTTTAATCACTTTGCTTTAACCTCGTTTCAAATCTAGATAGCATAAAGGTAAAAATATACGTCAGTAACAGGTAGATAAGTGCGCAGGTAAATAGCGGCACACTGTCTTCAAAGGTACGGCTACGGATAATTTCACCTGCACGCATTAAGTCCACGCCACCAATAAAGCCAATTACCGCAGTTTCTTTAAGTAACACAATAAACTCGTTACCTAGTGAGGGCAGAATGTTTTTAATCGCCTGAGGCAGGATCACCTCTTTCATGGTCGCTGCTTGCGATAAGCCTAATGAACGTGCCGCTTCCATTTGCCCTTTATCGACGGCTTGAATACCGGCTCTAATGATCTCAGAGATATAGGCGCCGCTATTAAGACCGAAGGCGATAACGGCTGCAGTGATCTTATCCACGTCCAGTGCCGCTAGCACAATAAAGTAAAGGATCACTAACTGCACAACCACTGGCGTACCACGGATCACGCTGACATAAAAACTGGCTGGCCAACGTAGATACCATTTCGATGACATCTTCATCAAGGTGGTTGCCACACCGAGAATTGAACCGATTATCATTGCGAAGAAGGTCACAATCAAAGTGACTTTAAGGCCATTCAGAATAAGATAAATTCCGATTAAGCCATCTTCGCCTATTGGGGTAAACAGTGAAGTATTAATTGCATCAATCATGCTCTACTCACTTCATGTGCTTGTTAACGAGGGCGTCATAGCCACCGTTTTGCTTCATGATGCTTAAGCTGCTGTTAATGCTGTTTAGCAGCTCAGCTTTGTCTTTAGCCACTGCAAAGCCGTAAAACTCGGGTGAAAAATCCAGCTCAACCATTTTTAGCTGTGGATTCTTCTCTAAAAAGCTGATGGCAGGTTCGCTGTCAAACAACACCAGGTCAACCTTGGCATTTTTTAGCTCCATCACGGCTTCGAAGCCTGAGTTGAAGGCGGTCACTTGTTGGCTGTAACTCTTAGCCATAATGTCGCCAGTAGAGCCTAGCTGCACCGCGATATGTTTACCCTTAAGATCATCTAGGCTGTTGATGCTGTTATTGTCTTTATTGACGAGCACCATCTGGGTGGCTTCATAGTAAGGCTCTGAGAAATCGACGCTTGCCTGACGCTCTGGCGTAATAGTCATGCCCGAGGCGATAAAGTCGACCTTACCCGCATTGAGCGCTACGATAAGCGAGTCAAAATTCATGTTTTCAACTTTTAGGGTTTTGCCTGCAT
Source organism: Shewanella sp. 125m-1 (assembly GCF_052977065.1). Taxonomy (NCBI): domain Bacteria; kingdom Pseudomonadati; phylum Pseudomonadota; class Gammaproteobacteria; order Alteromonadales; family Shewanellaceae; genus Shewanella; species Shewanella sp. 125m-1. The sequence goes on along the minus strand of NZ_JBRILT010000003.1, from coordinate 115,985 downwards.
CCTTCGCGATCTGCTGAGCTAAATCGATATCGAAGCCCATAATCTCATCGCCACTAACGCCACCCACATATTCAAAAGGTGGGAATGACGCATTGGTGCCCACTACAAGTACATCATCACTCTTACCGCAGCCAGATAACATTAATGTGCCTGTTAAACCTAAGCTTGCTACAACCAATACTGACTTCTTCATTTTCCACTCTCTTAATCAAAATACTCAACTGGGATTGACTATAAGCTCATATAAAGTTAAATCAATACTTATGCGTTAAATGTGACTAAAAATTCAATTGAAATTGGTTTGACTGATTAGTTATTAATCTGCTGGAAGGTTTTTTAACGTATTTTTAACAGGTTTTTCTTTGTGTTATAAGGTTGCTTCACATTATTTAGTTTTTAATTTAGTAGCTATTGATGAATAAGTATGTGTTAGGGAGGTGTTTTGTTGTATGGCGAGATAACCTTGATCGCGTATCTTTAGCGAGATTACCGCAGAAGGCTAATGGCTCCTCAAGTGACTCAGTATTTTGTCTATATCATTTTTGATTTTTATCGAAAACAGTCGCCTTAAGTAAGGCTTGCCACTGTTTACGTTGCCGGCCTGATTTTATATGAAAATTAATAAAAACAAACATCACATCAACTGATTTCCCGTTTAAGGTTATTACTTATGAAAAAGCTCTTACTTTCAACATTGTGTTTTATTTCTCCTTTTGTCTATTCAGCTAACGAGTCGGTCTATCTGCATTATGATGAGGCATTGGATGGTGTTACTGACTTCCAGAAACAGATCAAATTAAATATCGATCTATCAGGGAACACTATTATTGGTACGACTGATACGGGGTCGGTTATTTCTGGAGAAGTAGAAAACACTAATAGCCAGTATATAGGTTCTGGTGATAAGCCAAGATTTCAGTTTGAGATCCATCAAGGTGAAACCCGTAATTGGTATTTTGGTAACATCAACGGCAAGTATTGGGAGGGCGTGTGGTTTGGTGCGGATGGTGAAAAAGGTGACTTTTCACTCTATAGTGATTTATTGACTAAAGACGTGCCTCAGTTTGAAAATATTATTGCCTATTATGCTGATGATGTATTTCAGTCAGGTGGTAATAACACTCATAACAGCTTGAACTCAACCTTCTTAGTTGACTCTGATAATCTTGAACCTCATTTTACCAATGATGAGTATTTCGACACCAGCAAGGGCATGTTGCTGCAGGCTGATGTACGTGATGCTAACTTGCCAATCTCTTTTTATATCGATTTTGAAAAGCCTATGCCGATGAAAACGTTCCGCTTAGGTTCGTTTAACAATGGTGAAGGCACAAGACTGCGTACCTTTAACTTTGATATTTGGAAAAATGGTGAGTGGCAAACAGTAGGAAACTTTGAGTTTGCGCCGATTTATGCACCAACTTATCAAAGACAGGAGTTTAATTTACCGCGTACAGTCTATGCCGAGCGCATTCGTATTTCAGCGACAGCAACCGATGATTATACTGATGGTAGCAAGCTGCTAATGTGGGGACTATCTTTTAAACGATAAAAGTGTAAACGTTAGTCGTTTGTAGGTAAGAGAAGCTGCCTATACAAAATAAGCCAGCTGTTAAGCTGGCTTATATATGGGAAACTATTTTTTAGAGTAAACCTCTTCAATTTTTTGCTTAACTTCAGAGCTCGTGAACTGCTGAATATTTAGTTGCTTCTCTATAGCTCTATATGTGGATGGACTTCTCTGACTCGCAGTAGAAAAGAGCTCTTCTACGAAGGCTTTTGAGCTCGCTGGTTGTTGAGCGCTCCACTGTATTAATGCTACAGCAGCTTCATATTGGCCCATGTTTGCAAGAGTATTTAAAGAAGTAATAGAGAGTTCACTTTCAGCCTCTCTGGTATTGATAAGATACTGTAATTGTGGTACGAGACGTTCATTATTAATATGGCTCATACTTGCCAATACTATCGGAGTTTTTTCATTATCGGCATCTACTTGCACAACCAAAAAGTTAAAGCTTTGCTCTGTTGCATTTCCAGCGATTCCGTTGGCAACATCAGCTAAGAATAGGTTGTCACTGAACATGGTATTAAAGCTGTTCTCTAACAAATCGATATGTGCTGCAGATTGAGCAATTTTTTTCAGTGACTTCTTTGCTACGTAGATCGCATTAGAATCAGTGACATTCTCCTCTTCAAGAGTCGCAAGCAGTAAACTAACAGACTCTTTGGTGTTTATGGCGGCAAGCAAACTCAATAAATACTCCTGGTTTCTAGAGTCGAGGTTACTATCGGGCACTTGTAGCAACAGCTTCAATTCTGCATAAACTTGCGGGTTAGCAGTCTTTTTCAAAGAGTCAATTAACAGCTTTTCAAGTTCTATATTGATTTCACCTTTGGTTAGAAGTGTTTTTACTTCCGTCCAGTTAGCATAAGTTTCTGCTGGTGTGAGCTGTTCATCTTTGAGCTGTTGGCGAGTAGAAGTGCCAATAGGCTTTGACTCAACATTAATGCTGTTTACTAGCGTTGATGAACGACCGCCTTGGCTGACAACTTCATTCACTCGTGGCATATTTACGTTAGTTTGGCTGTTGCTTTGGAATTGACTGCCTGTACTCGTTGCAAAGTAAATAGCGATGAGTACTGTGCAGCCAATCAAAGCAATGGTTAGTTGCTTGTTCATTTAAATTATTCACTCCAGCCAATCGCGCTGCGAATCGATTCAAACATTGTATGTAGATCCGTTACTTGTAGTGGCAGTTCGGTATGGATCACGTTGTAGTCGTTATTGGTGAAAGACAGGTCTACATTGCGTCCAAAAGGAATGAGTAAGTTGCTTAGCTGTTGACTATATGATGGCACTATTCCGTCACCGATAAGACTCTCTCGCGTTTGACCTTGCTCGATATAACGAAGAGTACTTGGGTGAGGGTGGTCACCAACAAACCAGCTACCATAATCATAAAGATCGTAGTCTGAGCCCGTAACAGGTAATTGTTTAGCCAAAATACCAAACTTGGTGCCACGATAGCTAAGCTGAGCGGTAATGATATTTTCAAGAGCTAGGATATTGCTGCTTAAGTCATTGATTTCTGTAGATTCAGGTGATAGAAAGTCAATACTAGGGGCTCTTAAATCCATAAGGTTGTCTTCGAAATACCATCTTTCTCCAGCTATCATTTTTACCACCTCCCAGTTATCTTCGCACATGCCTCCATCGTTCTCATAACTACGTTGTGGCAAACAATTGAGCTCCATAAAACGGTAAAAACGCCCAAATGGTGAACCTTGGTGAGGCGTGCCTGTAGTGACGAGTGCTTTTACATGGTCTGCGTATTTTGAATCAGCGTTCTGCAGGTAAGCTCTTGCTGCAAGTCCGCCTCGGCTATGTCCTAATAGAACTATTTCGGTATCGATCCCGAGTTTATTTACGATCTGTCCAATAGCTATTTCAACTTCAGCCCCTAACAGGTCAAAGCGTGAGTAGTCACCACTACAACCCAATGTTGAAATACAGGTTTTACCTTCAAGCCCTTTAGAGCCTAAGTTTGTATCACGATCGTAGCCGCCAAAGTCAAGCCTAAAGCAGGATTCACCTTTGCTGTTAATTTGAGGTAGGGCTTCTATCTCGTCACTGATATTGAGTACAGCGCATGAACCGGAATAAAAACTATCGTCGGCGACTAGGCTATTCCATGTCTCAGAGTCTGATGCAAGCCCATGTAATAACAGGCTCACTTTACTGATAACAATTTCATCTAAAATTGCCTGTAACCGATAGCTAGAGTCTTGTTGTGCTGCAACGGCAATATAGTGAGTTTTACCTTGTTTCAGCCTTTGTAGACAGCGTTCTGCACTTTGATAGCTGTTGTTTGAACGGCAGTCGTAATCAAACTTTGTTGGAATAGCATCTTGTTTTACATACAGGTCTAAATCACCTGAAAGTTGTGACAAGCTAACATCTAGCAGAATGTCTTCAGGTGTTTCTAATTTATAGAAATGCCACTGCTCGGATAGAAGTGTTTCATTTTGAGCTTGAGATAAGAATAACTCACTTGGAGATAGCGCCGTGTGACGGTCATAGTCATAGGGATGGGTATCTTGCTCGTTGGGAATATTATCCCCATCAATATCGCTATCAGCACTATCAGCAATTCCGTCAAAATCAGTATCTAGCTCTATGGTTTGAGATGAGTTTCGAGCGACGCCTTTAAAATCATTCACATCACTTTGAATACTGGCATATTTAGCTATATCAGCATTAATGACGCTTTGATTTAGCGCTACATCAGCCAACTGTTGCGGTGAGATAGGGAAGGCGTTGAGGCGTATTAAGTCGGCTGCAATCAATGTCATTCGATTATTTTTAGCAGCGATAAAATCAGTTAATAGTCCGTTAGTGGGTAACTGTAATTGCGCCGCGACTTCCGTTTTAGCGGCGCTTAATGTCAGACCCGACTTCATTTTTAGATAAACGAGAGTTGAAAATGGCGTAACTATTCGCTCCCCTGCCGGTGCGGCTAGGGTAAAGCTATTAGTTATTAACCTGCCCAAACCTTCATCAAATGTGACAGATTGCTTTGCTTCTACAAAAACGGAGTAATCTTTAGCGGTTATGGTATTGGGAATGCTGAGTATCGCTTTACCTTTGTTGTCCGTAACTGCGGTCGGATTTGAAGCAAGATATTGACCATTGTTCTTTACATCGAGCCATGCAGTGGCGTTTTCCAGGTATCCATCAATTGCTGTAATGGTATAGCTTGAATAAATAATTGCAGGAGCTGTATCCGAAGTGTTTTCTGATGAATCCCCACCTCCACCGCAAGCGGTCAGCACAAAAAAAGAACATAAACCCATCAATCTTAATATTGTCATCCGTTGACTCCAAAAAATATAAACAATTTAGTGCCTGTATAGTTAGGTAAAACCCCTTATTATTTCGGCACTTCCATTTTTTTCGGCGGAGATGGTAGCATGCAATAAATAAATTGTTAAATGATTGTTGTTGAAGTTTTCGGGGGCTAAAGCTGCAGAAGGGGCGCATAACTGCTTGGTTGGCATATTATGAATGTACAAAGTGATATTTGCAGAGATATAAGCGAAAATAAAGCCTACTATTGGAATAATCTAATATTGTGTGCAGCTATAAAAATCTAATATTTTTAATGTTGAGAGGTGAATAAGTTAATCGTGCGAGCTTAACCAATAATAGAAAAAGACAGTCTAAGCTGTCTTTCTTGAGGGGGAGTGGCGGTAGAGTTTTATATTTACAAACTCTTGCTTAAAATCCCTGAGAAACTCTTTTGCAGTAACGCTGCTCAAAATTAAATGGCGTCATCTTTAAGGTGCGTACGGCATCAACCCAGCCTACAACCATAGGCACAAGTGTCCAGCTAAATGCTAAATACAAGCTGCCTTTTAGGTGTTGACCTAAATAGAACTTGTGTAGTCCTAATCCACCAAATAGGAAGCTAAACCAGATCGCCAATTTTTGATTTTTAATATGCATTTCTGGATCGACGCCAGAAAGGGCTTCTAGTCCCTGGGCGGCATGACATTGGGGGCAGGAAACTACATTTACGTCGATCTTATGGCTGCACTGTGGGCAATCTATGTTTTGCATTGCTAACTCCAACGGTCAAATTACTGATACCTCATTATGTGTACAAGTGTTCGCCGAAACATAGGTGCATAGTTCACAGAATGAAAATAAAACGCACATATTGCGCTGAAAGCCACACTGCTAAAAGTTAGAGCGACTGTTTAACCTTGATTAAAAAACATATATGTTCACGCCATCTACCTTTAGAGGCTTTATTAATGTGAGCTTTTAGCAATGTGTAGAACCGGCTATTGACAGCTTAGGCCAAACGTAAAAAGCCAGTTGCGCGGGCAACTGGCTTTGGTTTCTAAGCGCGTTTGTAGCTGTCGCAAGGCTAGGCTAGCAGTTTATTTGTAGCTGTATTGGCCGTAACCATTGGAGAATAACCAATCATTACCGTTTGACCACTTAATTCCAGATGCTTGTGTACATTGGCCGCCAGCATTGATAAAGCCCGCACCGTAGAAGCCTGAGCGAGTCACACTACACAAGTTCTGCTTACTATCAACTTTCGCTTTGATACGCTCACCAGTATGCAGTGGATTCCATAAAGACAACCACTGGAACTGATTAAGCTGTGACTCAAGTCGTTGCTCATTGTCACCTTGGATCACAGTGATGTCATCACCGCCGCTACAGCGGTAGTCGTTAGTCACGATTTGCTCAACAAATCCATGTACAGTTTGTACTGTGCCATTGATAGCTAGCTCAAAGCGGCAAACGGGGAGATTTTGACCATTTACTTTCATAGTGGCCAAGTTATTCAGTTCGCGTGAGCTTAATGAGTTGTAATCCATTTTAGCGCTATGATCGAACCAGCCATTACCTAGTGTGCTATTGAGCGCGTCGTAACCATGCTCTTGACCTAAGATCACGGCTTCAGGCAGTTCATCGATACCGGTTTCTAATGACGGCGTTAATTGTGCAAGGACATGCACACCTTCATTATCTTCACAGCGTAAGGTGATGTCTGCTAGCTGTTGTTGTGGCAAGTTTAAATGGAACTTATTGCTTTCGACGCTGTTGAAACGTTGGCCTGCTAGATCGTAAGACTTTGTCTGTCCTTGTTTATCAAGCACGTCAAGACGACAGACATTGTGGTGACGATATTGACTCTGCTCGATTTCATTACGCCAAATAGTGTAGGACCAATCATTATTATTGCTGTGCTTAACGCCAGGAATTTGCACGCACTTATCGCCTTGTACAAAGCCTGCACCATTGTGACCTGGGTTATTGAGATCGGTTAACATACAGATATTAACTTCACCGATACCCATGGTAGGCGTATACATAATTTTTCCGCGACCGATTGGGTATAGCAGGGCATAATCGCCACTATCCGATACCATGTGTTGGTTTTGTCCATCAATTTTCCAACGCATATCGTCACTGGTACGACAGCTATTTGTGTCATCAACGTGACCGACTAAGTTGACGTTATCACCTGCAGTCGTGACAAACTCAAATTGGCATAAACGCTTAGTTTTGCCATTGTCCGCAATCGTTTTCCAAGTGCTTAATGCCTGTTGAACCGTGGTTAAACTTTGGTAATGGTGCCAGCCGCTGTTGAGTGTTTCACCAGAGTTAACCGGTGTGTATTCAGTCGCTTCTGGTAATTGAAAGGTGTTACCGTAGTTTCCGTAAAGTACTGGGTAAATCTGGCTTGGATTAAGTCGCATAGGGTCGTAGATTCCCACTAAAGTGGTGACATTGATACCTGTATGCTCTGCTGTGCTAGCGTCTATTTCTGAATCAACATAGCGTTGCTGCTCTTGGCTCCACTTAACGTAGTAATCTGCGCTATCTGGCATTTGATTGAAGCCACTGTTAAGCCAAGTCTGAGTTGCTCTTGCTTGAGTGGGATGCTCAAAAGTGTAGTTGCTGACGACGCCAACTTTCTTGTATTCACCGCCAGCTTGGGCATCGCGTAAAAAGCGGAAGGTATCTAAATACGGTGATGAGACTTCGCCGCCTATATCTAGCTCTTCAGCTGAACCACGCCAATCGATATTACCGATAAAACGCTTGAATACCGCGTCCCAGCCCCAGCCACTTTCCATATCGTGTACTGATGCCATGCTTGGCCAGTGGCCTCGGCCGTAGTTATGGCCTAGTTCATGTGACCACTCATTACCGGTTGTGTCTTCAAGGGTTAAAATGCCACCGCCGCCACTGCCGCCATGAACCACGGTTTCGGTTTGCTGAGTTTTTGTATCAATATATACGCCAACGTTGGTATGGGCGGTAATATGGTTAAAGTAACGGTTATAGGTTTGCGAGTTACCTGCGCTGGTAGTAATGCCGACGTTAGCATTATTAATACCAGTCGAAATCATCGCCTTGCCAATGGCTTCACGCATGTCACCAGAGTGCCAGCCACCGTCTGAGTCACTGCGCTCAGTATAAACCTTACCATTTGGCATGGTCACTACTGGAAAGTAAGCTGATGCGTATTGACCTACTACAAGTTTAGACACGGGGATCTTTTGGAAGTAATCAGCAGCATGTTCAGCCGTATTGTTAGCCATAGTATTACGGCCACGCGGCTCTGTTAGCATACCCATATCGATGTTTTGGATAATGAGCTCTGGCGCACCACCAAATTCAATGTTTTGCTGTAATAACTCGGCATAGCGACCATGATTATCAACAAATTGTAGGGATAAACCTGGTTTTACCCATTGCCACTCTAGTGGGAAACTCCACACATTGTGGCCGAAAATAACCGTTGGACGACCTTCTACTGCATACTGATCGGTTTTTGGTTGGTTGGCTGGTGACAGCATCATTTGGCGACTGACTTGCTCGCCATTTTGATAAACCTCAACCCAGATTTGGTTGATATCATCTTGCTGTGGGCTTAGTAATAGCATGGCTTCGCGGCCAATCACGATGTCTGGCGCGTTGAGCTCGGCATTACCGTATGGCGCAGTAAGACTGTGACTTTGCATAAATGATACATGCGCAGCTATCTCACCATCGAGGTGATTTAAGTTGCGAATACCGTCATGAAAACCCACTTTTTTGGCTTCGGTCGTGAATAGCAATGGCGTAACATCAACACAAGCAGTGGTGTTACAAGCTTGGATCTGCGCTTGATATTCGGTGCTTGGGGCTAGTTGGTTGAAGAAAAATTCAGGTGAGTCGGTTGTAAATAGTTGTGGTGCTATCTTGCTGTTGGTTTGGCTTAAACTGATTTTATATTGATTACCTGCAATATGCCCTTTCCAGGTTAGGTTTGCGCCAGTATCGAATACGCCTGATAACTCAACATCACTCAAACTAGGAGCGCTGTTACATTCTGTTTTTTCAAATCGCATAGCTTGTTCAGCTGAAAAGCTTTGGTTTGGATAATACTCAATAAAACAGCCAAGAGTATCACTACTCATGCTGCCGAATTCATCATGAATAAAATAAAAACCGTAGTCATTATTCATCACGATATCCCATTTTTCATCAAGAAAGGAGAACGTGTCGTAATAAGGTTTTAGGGCTTCATCACCGCCGTAAGGAAACGGAAATTTAGGGTAGTTATTGGGGTGTAGCTCGAAGCGATGGTTGTTGTGAACAATATAACGTTTGTTATCTTCTTCAATTACACCGTCACCAGTTATCCCACGCTGCTGCATACTGGTGATAATGCTGAAGGTTTGTTCAGCAGCTTGTTGCATATTAACTTGTGCTTGCGCCGATAATGGCACAATTGCACTAGCAATCAGCAATGTTAAAGGTCGAACTCTATTTTGTAGCATTAAATAATTCCTTATTGAGATAAATCAATCAATAAGGCAAAACGCGTAAACATGACCCGTCACTCATCGATAACTACAATGAGTTATTTGAGTGGCAAGATACCAATGGCATCCCCGCTATCGTAGGTACAAATGACCCTTAGACCGGTGGTTTTGCGTCCCAGCCTTTCAACTGGTTTGCCTTTTTCTTTGTTGCAGCGATTGATTGCTGCAGGCGGAATGTATGTTTAACCGTGAAATAAAACAAGTATTACCGTAAATTGCTGGCTGTTTGCTGTGTTTGTGAGCGGATTGTTGCTATTTTGGGTTTAGTGGGCATCTTCTTGATGCTCTAACTTGGCTAGACTGCCTGAAAAGTCAGCAGAGGTTTTCAATCAAGTTGAAATATTATGTTTGTGAGTTGAATACTGACGGAGCAGTATGACGGAGCAGTATGACGGAGCAGTATGACGGAGCAGTATGACGGAGTTGGCTGGGAGAGATAGAAAAGCCTAGCAGCGATAAAGGCGGATAGGCTTTTGGGAGCTAAATTAGCTAGCTTTGCTACGTCTTAAATAGGCTTAATAAAGCTCAATAAATGCTGTTTAACTTGATCTGATGCAAATGAGTTTTCAGCGCTCATCTTGTAGATTTTGAAATAATCAGCTTCGGTTAAGTTAAATTTTTCAACAGATTTTTGCAGCTCTTTAGTCATGGTCGTATCAGATACGGTACGGTTATCTGTATTAATCGTGACCAGTAAGCCATCTCTATAAAAGTCACCAAATGGATGGCTGTCTAAGCTTTCAACGGCTTTGGTTTGTACATTGCTACTAGGGCAAGCTTCAAGCGCAACCGCTTCGCTTTTGACTAAGTCGTAAGCGTCTTTATGGCTATTGATATGGATACCGTGGCCGATACGTTCTGCACCGAGTAGTGAAATGGCATCGTACACGTTTTGCCCTACGCCTTGTTCACCGGCGTGAATCGTGATGCGGTAGCCGCTTTCAAGCGCATATTTTGCGTAGGGGATGTACTCATGACTAAAACCTGGCTCTTCACTTGCAGCTAAGTCAAACGCGACCACCCCATTATTGAGGAACTTAGCGCCTGCATCGATAACATCATTGATATCATCTTTTGGCAAAACTTTAATGATAGAAAGGATGTAATTACCTTTAATATCATATAGTGCTTCAGCTTTACGCATACCCTTGATGACACTTGCAATAACTTGCTCGAAGTTAAGGCCTTGCTTGCGATGAAGCTGTGGTCCAAAGCGTACCTCTAAGTACTTCACATTCTCTTTAGCCGCATCTTCAAATAGCTCAAATGAAATGCGCTCAAGCGCTGCTTCTGTTTGCATAACCGATAACGGAAGTGCAAAGCGAGTGAGATATTCATCGAGGTTTGGGCAAGATTCTGGCGCCACCATTAACGCTTTAATGTCATCAACATTATAGCTTGGTATTTCAACACCCTGAATTTGGGCAAGGTCGATAACTGTTTGCGGGCGAACGCTACCGTCTAGGTGGCAATGAAGATCGATTTTGGGTAGCTGTAGATAATTCATGAAGCTCTCCTTTATTGAGTGGTTATACCGATCTGGATAAGTAAAGGTTCAAACATTGCATAGCAAGCATAAACAAAAACTTAATTAGATTGGTATTACATAAAGTAAAGTCTTCATAATCAAGAGTTTAGGGCTCTTGGTAGAAACTCTCAAACCATATCATTGAGATTATACGAAGGGTTAATGCTAAATATTAGCATTCAATTACCCAGTTGCGAAAGATCTCAATAACAAATAACTGCAAAGTGATCTTCATTTAATGCTAAAAGTGGGCTACGGCGTAGCCTATTTTGCGAAAGTAAACCCAGCCAAAAGGTAAGAGTATTTCTCCTTTCGACTGGCTCTAATTGCATGCACTAAGCGGCATATCATGATTTGCTACGGATAACTTTGCTACGGATAGCTAGGTTACTATATAGCTGCGGCTATCTTAGTTACTAATAGCGACTCCATGACAGCTTTAGCCGTGGTGTGCTTTGAGTTTTTGAAATAAGCTGTCTTTTAAGTTAGCGCGGGTCAATTTAAGTTGATGCATATGTTCGTCATCGGTAGGACTACCGGCAATTTCAAGCTGACGAATGTCATAGTCTAAGAGGTGATATTGTTTTGATAATTTTTCAAACTCTTGGTCGGTATAGTTCAAGTAAACAATGTCTTGTTTAAACTCTGGAAAGTCGAAAATAAGCGCATGATTTTCATTTAACATAGATGCTCCTTGAAAGACTGAACTGGTTTATTTTAGAACTGCAATCACTATAGCACCATGATACTGAGTAAAGAGGTAGTTTTTCGACATTTTAGCGATCCAGTTAACAAAAATGTTGCTGTTCTGCATAGAGTGAGGCATGGCATAAAATGTCGAATTGAAATAGAAGGTTACGTGTCTTGGGGTTTAGGTGGGAAATCGCGAACATGCACATCCATTTGCGGGAAGGCAATTTCAATCTCGTGCTCTCGGAACAAGCGGTCGATGTTTTTATTGATGATATGAACCGTTGATAGGCGTAATTCAATCGCAGTGATATGCACTCTCAATTCAAAATCAAGACTACTTGCCCCAAATGTTCTGAACACCACGGAAGGTTGTGGTTCGGGTAACACTAATGGGTGCTCATCTGCAATTTGGTACAGCAAGGTCTCCACTTGATCGATATCAGAGCCGTAAGCGACTCCAATAGGAATGACGATTCTGGTGATGGGGCTCGTCAATGACCAGTTAATTAGCTTTTCTGTAATAAAGGTCTTATTTGGCACCACGATTTCTTTGTTATCCCAATCAATAATGGTGGTTGCACGGGTCTGAATTTTACTGACTGTTCCCGATAAATCATTAATAGTGACAATATCGCCAATACGTATTGGCCGTTCAAACAAGAGAATCAAACCGGAAATGAAGTTAGCGAAAATTTCTTGTAATCCAAAGCCTAAGCCAACGCCGAATGCGGCGACCAGCCATTGCAACTTAGACCATTGAAAGCCCAAGATGGAAAATGCGGCCATTAAGCCTCCCATCAAGATCACATAGCGCAGCAGGGTTGTTACGGCATAGCCTGCACCTGGAGCCAAATCAAGACGGCGTAGGACCAAGAGCTCTAAAATTCCCGGTAAGTTTCGTACTCCAACAAAGGTTACGATTAATGTCACCATTGCATAAAGCAATGATTGCAGAGTCACATCCACTAGCTTCACACCGGTTTCCGTGATCTCGTTTACCTGCCATACCACGATGCTATCTAACCAGCTGGTCATCTCCAATGCACTTGACCACAGGGTTAACACCGCAACAATTAAGCCTATCAAGGAAAAACCACGTAATAAGGTTAATGATTGCTCACTTATCTGCTCACTCGCTAAACTGCGTTCTTCCACATCAGGAATCGTTTCTCTTAGCTCGGCAATTTCGGGAATTTCATCTGTTTGCTCTTGTTCTTGTTGCTGGGCAATCAGCTCTTCGCGTCGGGCTAGCAATCGTTGGTAGTTAAGTTGCCTATGCTCTAGCTTTAACCAGCGCTCTCCCATTTGATAGGTGAATAGCACTGCTAACACCACGTAAATAGTGAGTTGCTGATAGATAAGTAAAATCCATGACGCAATATAGAGCCCCATGACCGCCATAACGATAATGGTGATAAACGAGCCGATAATCACAAAACGAAATAGATAGAGAGAAAATCCTCGATTGAGAGGCGCGGGTAACGTGGAGGGCAAATGGTTTTCCTTCAACAGTGAAATAAACACCGTCATCATGACGCCCATCAGTAATAGGAACAGTACTCGTGATATTTCTGCTTCATGGATACCAGATATAAGCTCTGCAGCAAAAATACACAGCAATAAAATGATAAATGGCCAGCGAATGCGTTGCGTTCCTCGGTGCAGGTAGTCACAAATATTTTCAGGCCAATTTAGGTGTAAAGCTAATACGCCCTGCTTATAACTTAGGGCGTTAATGAGTTCGACGACAAACAGGCCTGATGCACTGGCGAAAATGAGTGTACTGAGCTCATTCGAAGTTGGTACAGGCCAAAGCCAATAGACTAACCAAGTCGTTATCACATACCAAATAGGTAAAATAAGCGCACGCAGGATTGCTAATGCAAACAACGAAAAAGTAAAGTAAAAACGGTCTTTTAATGGGTGACCAAAGACCTTATGGAGCTCATCTTTACGTCGTGCTGCGTATCGATTGAGTCGTGCAGTCATATAGATAAGAAGGCTGGTGTATAAAGCAAACACTGTAGCCAATATTATCGACTGCCTTTGTGTCACTTTATCGAACATGTCTTTAAATGATTTATTGGTTCCAAACCAAATCTCTTCTTTAAAATCGGTAAGGTGCTGCCAGATTGGTACGTTGCTGCGCGTCCATAACTGCTGTTCTTTTAAAAAGCTGCGAGCCTTTTCAACAGTTTGCGCATATTGGTCTTTGACTAATTTTAATTGGCTCAATGCAGAAATAAGTTTTTCATAGTCCTTTGTCAATTGAGCTAATAATTGATCTAATAACGCGGCTAACTTATCAGGGGCTTTATCGCTCGCTTTATCTGCGGCAGTAGTACTTTCTAGTGCATTATCTCTTATCTGACCTATTTCGTATTTGCGAATGTGGGCTTTGGCAATACCGTCTGGGATATATCGAGTGTCCACTTTGGAAGGCAGGCGTTGCAACTGTGCTCGAATGGAAGCGCCAAAAGCGGTGCTGTCACGCAACCAGGCTAGGTTCGTTTTTATCAAGCGCTGTTCATCGGTTAAACTGCTCTGTTCCGACTCTATTTTTTGATAAGCGATCCGAGCTTTATCTATTTCTGCTAATACCTGTTCTAATTCCAAAGTATATTTTTTGAGTTGCTCTATCTGTTGTTGATCTTGTGCATCGCCTTGGGCTGACTCCTCACTAACCTGTCTTGCTTTTTCAATCAGTGTTTTAACTGAAGCTTGTTCAACTCGCGTCAATTTATCTTGTAATTTAATCAGTATTGGCGAGGCTGTTTGAATTTTTTGGTCCAACAATTGTTGTTCTAAACGCAGCAATTCAGTGCGTTCGTCTAAACTTTGTAACTGAGCGGAAGTTACTTGTCGTTGAAGTTTGAGCATGGCCAAATGGGTTGACTCAAGCCACTGATCTAACTGACTGCCTGTATCGCTTTTAATAATAGAGGCTTGTTCGATTTCTCGATCTGTTTGCGCAAGAGATTGGGGCAGAGCCGTTCTTGCATTAACCAGCTGTTTACTTTGATCACTATTGGATTGATAGCTTGAGCGCCACTCAGTCACAGCAGCCTCTAGTGTTGCGATAGATTGAGAAAGATCGCTGTACTTATTTTGTTGTCGAAAATTAAAGATCTCTAGCTGCTCTACGTCGGTTATTTTTTTTAGTAACCGCTCTCGCTGCACCGGAAACTGGCTGACAATATTTCGATATTTGTCGCGTTCGGCTTTCTGTTTTTTGTAGCCATTAACCCGGGAGAGTAAGGTCTCATATTGGTTAATTAAGGCTTCACTTTTTGGGGATTCACTATTAAGGCGAGTGATTTCATTTTTTAAAAAAGTGGCGTCAGGTAGGGTTTGGGCGCTTGAAGGCATAGATAACAGCATTACCGACAAAAATAGGTAAAGCCAGCATAGTCGTCCTTTGCGCTTGAACTTGGTTACTCGACTCACGTACTTTCCCCATTTTCACTTTATTATCCATAGATATAAGTGTATACGGCTTGGCAAAAGCTGCAGGAAGTATCCCAAGATTTAAGGCGATTAATTTTGTTGTGTCACTAGGCTAGATTGTCACGTTGCGAATATAAAAATTGCAGGCTTAGGTAAAATAGCTTGCTTACCACAGAGGCTTAGCGGCTCAGTGAATAGGGTATGGCTTCATAAACAGATACACTCTCTCAATATCCACTCCTTCACCTCGAAAAATCCTCAACCTGAATAACTGGATTCGATTGAAACGGTTTTATTTCATAACAGGGAACATGGTGTCAGGGGCACTGCTTGTCTTTATTTACAATGGCTTGATGTTATTTCACAGCGGAGCCCGCAGCTAACCTGCTTTAAGGGGGTTTTACAGGGAAATAATTTGTACCTATAGTTAATTCAAAATGTGGTCTGTATTGATGTCGATACTATTTTATGGGTACGGATAACATACCGGAAATGAGTTTATTGAACGGAGCTGTATATGGCACTTCATAAAAGTAAGGCGGAGCTATTTCCCTTACTTCACCTGCTTGATGATTTTAGCCGTTTTCAACTACACAATGGCTTTATTCAAACATTAGCTGAAAAAGATTTACGCCTTCAGGCTCCACCTTCTGTGGAGCTAGATGAGTCATCTGTTATACCTTGTGTCAGTGTTTATGACGATTCACTTCATGAAAACACCTCTGCTTTGCAGCAATATTTTTGCAGTAAAAGTGCAGACGATAATGCCGCTATCCAGCAGATTTTTCAAACGCTAAGCCCGGTAAGCCACCTATCGGAAAGTCGACATAAAAGACACTATCGGTTGGTCGCTTTCGCTGAAGAGGAAAAGCGCACGCCAGTGGCTTTTGTGACCTTTAATGTTGGCTTACTCGACTCTTGGTATTCAGACGATAATACCTGTCATGACCGGCAAATTGGTGGCTGTTGTTACTTATTATATGCCTATGTGGTACCTGAGTGGCGTCACCTAGGTGTGGGGAGTTGCCTGTTTCATCTGATCTCAAACTTTTTTTGGTCCCAGTTACAGTTTATCGATGCGCAGGCTATGTCCCATGATTTAACTATGGTGCCTTTGGTTTATGAGAGCGAAGCGGCAAAAGGAGCAGAAGGGTTATTGAGTCAAGTGGCCATGAATATTAATCAGTATAAGGCGTTATCATTAACTCATGATAAATCCTCGACAAGGGTAAAGCCTTGTATGAGTAATATTTCCTAGCTCTTTATTTTAGATCTGCACTTGGTTTCCTCTATGCCCATGCCTTTACGCACTGGGTAATATTCTACTTCATTTCGTTGCTATTGCCCCTTCTATATCACGCCGAAATTGCGTGATAATAGTACGCTAAGCGCTAAGCGCTAAACGCTAAACGCTAAACGCTAAACGCTACACTCTAGACTTTAAGATCTAAGCTCCAGCCGCCGGCAATATGGTTTCTTTTGATTACTGTATCCAAGTCACTCTCGGCTTGCCCTACGGGAGCGCAGAATCGAGCATCTTGTGGTCATTTGGGTAAAGGTATCGATGCACTTACTCGTGGTTTCTATCTGGTTATAAGGAAATGTTTACAGTTAGCGCTTTGGGTGTTTTCTGTATGAGTCAGGCTCTAGGCTTATGTTCTGTTAGAATACTGCGCATAATAATACCTATAAGCACGTTTTTTGGAGCTCATGAAAGAATTTATCATTATTGGCGCGGGTCAGTCTGGACTGTCTATGGCCTATAACTTGTCTAAGCATAATCAAGATTACTTGATTTTAGATGCCAACGAACATATTGGTGCGCCTTGGTTAAAGCGCTGGGATTCTCTAAAGTTGTTTACTCCGACTGAATATAACCACCTACCAGGGATGCCATTCCCGTTCCCTAAAGGGTATTACCCCAATAAATATGAAGTGGCAGATTACTTAAAGAGTTATGCCGAGAGGTTTTCGATACCTATTGAATTCAATCAAAGAATTACTTCGGTAAAGAAAGTCGATGGTATTTTTGAGATCACCAGTGACACCGCCAGCTATCAAGCCAAACAACTCATTATCGCCACCGGCCCTTTTCATACTCCCTATACGCCGCCTTGCCATGTCAATATCGCAGAAGATATTACTCAATTACACAGTGAAAACTACAAAAGCCCAGCACAGCTACAAGAGGGTGACTGTTTAGTGGTTGGAGCGGGTGATTCTGGCGTGCAAATTTTATCAGAAATTGCCGATACCGGGCGCAAAGTTCACTTCTCTGGTACAGATAAAATCACCGCTATTCCGCAGTCATTTTTAGGTAAAACGCTATGGTGGTGGTTTACTCATATTGGCTTTTTATCGGTTAACCGTTTTAGCAAAATAGGCAAATGGTTGAGTAAGGGCGGGCAGCCTGTTATCGGTACTGATGTGAAATCTCTTCTGGCAAAAGAAAATGTGATTCATATGGGCAGAACATTGTCAGCTGATGCAAGTAGTATCAAGTTTCAAAAAGGCAGTATCAGCAGTATCAAAAACATTATTTGGGCTACCGGTTTTAAACCCAATTTCTTTTGGATTGAAGATATCTCTTTTGATGAGATGAACTACCCGAGTAATTATCGCGGCGTGAGTAAAGACGTTGATGGATTGTATTTTATTGGTCTGCCTTGGTTGTATACCCGCGGCTCTGCAACACTCGGCGGTGTTTGGAAAGATGCTAAATACCTGATGACTCATATTCAGGAAAGTAAGTAAACGTAATCGCAAAGTCCCACTGATAGGGTTATCAGTAGGACAATACTTGAATTCCATCTTACTCTTTCTTCGCCCCTGCACGCTTGGTACAAGCGTGTTGAGGACTCTTATGGCTGTTAGTTTTAGGCCTATGGCCACCGAACAAACAAGTTTGTTCTCCCGCTCAAGGCTGGCTCTTTACTCTGGATCATAGTCAAGCACAGGGGCTAACCATCTTTCCGTTTCTTCAATGCTCATACCTTTACGTGCTGCGTAATCTTCTACCTGATCGCGGCCAATATTGGTGACGCCAAAGTAGCGGGATTTAGGATGGGCAAAGTACCAACCCGAAACAGCAGCCGTTGGGAACATGGCATAACTTTCAGTGATGTTAAGGCCAATGGTTTCATCTGGCTTTAATAAATCCCAAAGCAGACCTTTTTCTGTGTGGTCAGGGCAAGCAGGGTATCCTGGTGCAGGGCGAATACCTTTGTACTTTTCACGAATAAGCGCTTCATTATCGAGTACTTCATCGCTGGCATAACCCCAAAACTCTTTACGTACACGCTCATGCATACGCTCGGCAAAGGCCTCGGCTAAACGGTCTGCTAAGCATTTAAGCATAATGGCGCTGTAGTCATCATGGTCGGCTTCAAAGCGCGCCACATGCTTGTCGATGCCATGGCCTGCTGTTACCGCAAAGCCCCCCATATAATCGGCAACCCCTGAGTCTTTTGGCGCAACAAAATCAGCTAAGCAGAAGTTGTCGTTACCGACGCGCTCAATCTGCATCCGCAGGTGGTGCAGGGTGATGAGTGGTTGCTCGCGAGATTCATCCGTCCCATCGGCAGAGTAAAGCTCAATATCGTCATGGTTAACGGTATTGGCAGGGAACAAGCCGATAACTGCTTTGGCGGTAAGCCACTTTTCACTGATTATTTTATCCAGCATGGCTTTACCATCAGCGAATAATTTACGCGCTTCAACACCCACCACTTCATCATCTAAAATACGTGGGAAGTGACCGTGTAGCTCCCAACTGCGGAAAAATGGCGTCCAGTCGATACGTTCAACCAAATCCTCTAGCGGATAATCATCAAATACCTGGCGACCCAGCACGTTAGGCACAAATGGAGTGTAGTTTGCCCAGTCGTGCTGGCAGCGGTTTTCACGCGCAGCTTCTATAGATGTGATGATTTTACGTTTGGTTTGCGATAGACGCTTTTCGCGCATCATATCGTATTCTTCATAAGCTGCGTTGATAGTTGCTTGGCGAGTGTCGTTGTTAATCAGCTTTGACACCATAGGTACGGCGCGCGAGGCATCAGCAATGTAGATGGCCCCCGTTGGTGCGTGCGGCGCAATCTTCACAGCGGTATGAATTTTTGAGCAAGTCGCACCGCCAATGATTGACGGAATCGTTAAGCCTGCCTTATGGAAACTCTTAACGTTATGCACCATCTCATCAAGGCTTGGCGTGATAAGCCCTGACATGCCGATAATATCGACATTTTCAGCCTTGGCGACTTCGATAATTTTCTCCACCGGCACCATCACGCCTAAATCAATCACTTCATAGCCGTTACAAGCCAGTACCACACCAACGATGTTCTTACCTATATCGTGCACATCCCCCTTAACGGTAACCATTAAAATTTTACCGTTAGACTGGCCTGGGACTTTTTCAAGCTCAATATAAGGGTTTAAATAGGCAACGGCTTTTTTCATTACGCGCGCAGATTTAACCACTTGTGGCAGGAACATTTTACCGGAACCAAATAGGTCGCCAACAATGTTCATCCCATCCATTAGCGGCCCTTCAATCACATCGAGTGGGCGGGTTGCCTGTTGGCGTGCTTCTTCGGTATCTGCATCGATAAAGTCGGTGATGCCTTTTACCAGAGCATGGGCTAAACGCTCATTTACCGGCTTAGTGCGCCACTCTAAATCTTCTTTCTTAACGGTTTGGCTGCCATCGCCGCGAAATTTTTCCGCAACCTCTAACAAGAGTTCAGTGTTGTTAGTCGGCTCCCCATTTTTATCGACAGCGCTGCAAGGTAAGTTCTGTACGATTGCCTCAACTCGCTCTTTTAATTCGGTGTCGATATCATCATAAATCGCCAGTTGTCCGGCGTTGACGATACCCATGTCCATGCCTGCTTGAATTGCATGATACAAAAATACGGCATGAATCGCTTCACGCACCGGGTTGTTACCACGAAACGAGAACGACACGTTCGACACGCCGCCAGAGATCATCGCATGAGGTAGGGTGCGTTTTATTTCACGGGTAGCTTCGATAAAATCAACGGCATAGTTATCGTGCTCTTCAATACCTGTGGCAATGGCAAAGATGTTGGGGTCAAAGATAATGTCTTCTGGCGGAAAACCGACTTTATCTACCAGCACGTTATAGGCGCGAGTACAAATCTCGATTTTACGCGCTTTGGTGTCGGCTTGGCCTTGTTCATCGAACGCCATGATAATTGCCGCAGCGCCGTAGCGTTTAACTAAGGTTGCTTGCTCGATGAATTTTTCTTCACCCTCTTTCAGCGAGATAGAGTTAACGATGCCTTTACCTTGAATGCATTTAAGGCCCGCTTCAATCACTTCCCACTTAGAGGAGTCGATCATAATCGGTACGCGCGAGATATCAGGCTCAGAGGCGATAAGGTTGAGGAATTTATGCATGGTTTCGGCACCATCAAGCATGCCTTCATCCATGTTGATATCGATTATCTGTGCGCCGCTTTCAACTTGCTCACGGGCAACCGACAGCGCTTCTTCATATTCGCCAGTTTTGATCAGGCGTAAAAACTTAGCCGATCCGGTTACGTTAGTGCGTTCACCTACGTTCAAAAATAGCGAGTTGGCATCAATGGTCAGTGGCTCAAGCCCTGATAGACGACATGCAACTGGGATGTCGGGCAGTACGCGGGCCGGGTGCTTGATAACGGCTTGTCGAATAACGCGGATATGATCAGGCGTGGTACCACAGCAGCCACCAATGATATTTAAAAAGCCCTCTTCGGCCCACTCTTCAATGATTTCCGCCATCTGCTCTGGAGTTTCATCGTAGCCACCAAATTCATTTGGTAGACCAGCATTTGGGTGCGCCGACACAAAGCATTCAGATATTTTTGACAGCTCTTCTACATATGGTCGAAGCTCTTTTGGTCCAAGGGCGCAGTTAAGGCCGATAGACAGAGGCTTAACGTGGCGCAGTGAGTTATAAAAAGCCTCGGTAGTTTGTCCGGTAAGGGTACGCCCTGAGGCGTCGGTAATCGTCCCCGAGATCATAATCGGTAGACGGAATCCTTGTTCATCAAACACCGTTTCAATCGCAAATAATGCGGCTTTGGCATTTAGCGTATCAAAAATGGTTTCGACCATGATGATGTCGCAGCCGCCTGCAATTAGCGCGTTGATTGACTCGATGTAGGCTTCAACCAGCTCATCAAAGCTAACGTTACGAAAGCCGGGATCATTAACATCTGGACTAATGGAGCAAGTGCGGTTCGTTGGGCCAAGTACCCCTGCAACGTAACATTGGCGACCCGTCTCTGCTTCAACTTCATTGGCGGCTTCGCGTGCAATGCGTGCACCCGCTAAGTTGATCGCAGCTGAATGCTCCTGCATGTCGTAATCGGCCATGGCGATGCGGGTGGCATTAAAGGTGTTGGTCTCTATGATGTCAGAGCCGGCTAACAGGTAGTCTTTATGGATCTGCTTGATAGCATCGGCTTGGGTGAGCACCAACATGTCGTTGTTGCCCTTTACATCACAATGCCAGTCTTTGAACTGTTCACCACGGAACTCATCTTCTTCAAATTTGCGATCTTGGATCATGGTGCCCATCGCGCCGTCGAGGATAAGGATCCCATCTTGAAGCTTTTGGGTAAGTACTGCTAAAACCTTGTCGGCAGAGTCTTGAGTATGTGCTACTGCGCTCAAGGCATGTGTTGGGGTACAGGTTGCCATAGATAATTCCTACCAGTTCGCAAATCGTTATTCTTGTAATACCAAGCAAAATAAGTCTCTGAATACTTAACTTACCTAGATCTGGTGTAAATCATGTCCGTTATTTTCAGTTAAGGTCGTTTATTATTAGTGACCTTTTATTTTGTTTGGACATTTATACGTATAGACGTCCATAATACGTGAGAGGCGATAAAAAGTGCAAGTGCTAAAGCATGATACTTTTTCAGCATTAAAAGCCAATGAATTTTAACTAAGTTGCTGATAAATAATGAAGGTCAACAGGTATAATGCAAACCACTAAGGTGATTTTACTTCGGCACGGCGAATGCGATGGTGGCAATATTTTACGCGGCCAAGTTGATGTTGCGTTAACTGAGCTTGGTCAGTTGCAGATGAAAAAGGCATTTTCCGCCTTATGCTTAACCGATTTGTCAGTCGATTTTACCGTTGGTTTTACTGTTAATAGTGTGATTAGTTCACCGCTTCAGCGCTGCGCCAACATCGCAGAGCAATTGGCTCGTGAGCATGATTTAGACTTTTCTATTGAAGCAGGTTTTAAAGAGCTGAACTTCGGCGATTGGGACGGACAAACCTTCGACGCGCTTTATCAAACTTGTGGCTCCGCGCTTGATAACTACTGGAAAAACCCTTGGTTGTTATCGCCGCCTCATGGCGAGTCTATGCAAGATTTTGAGGCGCGTATCGATAAAGCCTGGCAGGCGATGCTTGAGCTGCATCAAGGAAAGACGGTATTAGTGGTGACTCACGGTGGCGTAATACGTCATTTAATGAGTAAAGCTCTGGACGTCAGTCTGTGTGCGGGTTTTTACACCTCGCTTAAATTGCCTTACGCGGCCACGGTAGTGATTGATGTGCTGCACAATGATAATAAGCAGTTCATGACCCTAAATTGGCGGTAGAAGTTTAAAGAAGGACCTAGGACCTAGGACCTAGGACCTAGGACCTAGAGCTTAGAACCTAGAATCTAGAACCTAGAACCTAGAACCTAGAACCTAGAACCTAGAACCTAGAACCTAGAGCTTAGAACCTAGAACCTAGAACCTAGAGCTTAGAACCTAGAACCTAGAACCTAGAGCTTAGAACCTAGAACCTTTTTATCGTAGGTCGGGCTTTAGCCCGTCAATCTTGGTTTTATTTATAAAACAAAGGTGATATCAGCCTTGCTGGTATGATGCTAAACTGCGGCGTTATCTTATGTAGCGCTGCTTGCGTTAAAGGCTGCGTTTGCTCTTAGCATAAAAGATAGCTAAAAAATGAAAGTTAGGTGCTTAACAGCATAAAGGGAACCGGAGGCTGGCAGTTATTCGCCGCTTAGTCCGGACTGTACCCGCAACTGTAGGGAAGGTTAGCCATAGGGCTGCGCTTCCAAGTCAGATACCTGCCTAACTTATGTTGTTCATTACGTATCATTCAGTACGTGTTGATAATTAAAAAGTGTATCCATATACACATAAACTCGTGCGGGCGACTCGAGGGAGAGAATAAAATGAAGTTCCATGCTTGGTTGTTAGACCTAGATCTAGACCTAGATCGAGGCTTGCTAAAGGCCTGTTTATATGATGCTTGCTTATTCGATGCCCGTTTTTTCAAACAATGGGTAAATGGCTGCAATGGCTAATTCGCAATTAAAGCAGCAGATTCACGCTGAAGCTAAAACCCAAACAGTGCTGTCTGTTAACGACTTAGGCTGGCAACTGGATGGTAAAGCCATTTTGTCGGCAATCGACTTTAGCTTAGCTGAAGGTAAGATGCTGGGCATTATAGGGCCTAACGGCGCAGGGAAATCCAGTCTACTGCGCTGCTTATATCGCTTCATTAAGCCAACAACGGGTTGTATTAACTTGTTTGGGCAAGATATTAGCGCGCTATCGGCTAAAGCTTTTGCCCAGCAAATCGCCGTGGTACTGCAAGACACCCCCCATCATTTCGAGATGACCACTGCGCAACTTATCGGCCTAGGTTTAACGCCTCATAAAAGTGCCTTTGATTTTACTAGCCGCAGCGATCGCGTTGTGATCGCACAAGCACTTGAAAAAGTAGGTCTTGAAGATAAAGCCAATCAAGCCTATGAGAGCTTATCGGGCGGTGAAAAGCAGCGTGCCTTGATTGCTCGCGCCATTGTGCAGCGCCCTAAACTACTTATTCTCGATGAGCCGACAAATCACTTAGATATTCGTTATCAGATCCAAACCTTAGAGCTACTGCGCAGTCTCAATATCACCGTTATCACCTCTATTCATGATCTTAACCTTGCCAGTGCACTGTGTGATGAACTCCTCCTGCTTGATAAGGGCCGTGCTATAGCCAATGGTTCACCTAAGATGGTACTCACTGAGCAGCGCATCGCTGAAGTGTTTGATGTGTGCTGTGAAATCAAGCCTCATCCTCAGCATGGTAATCCGCTTATCTGTTATTTCTATGGTTACGAGGGCGTGTCGGCAAGTGGTGAGAAAACCGCCGCGGATATAAAGGCGTCAGTTCAAGCTGAAGCTTTCGTTCAAATAAAAGCGAGAAGTACAGATGTTTAAGGTGAGTAAGGCCTCAATCGCGAGTCTGCCGTTAGCCATTAATTGTCGTCGCCGAACTGAGCATCTCGTTCTGCTTATACTCACTTTGGTGGCGCTAATCACCCCATTTGCTGCCACCAGTTTTGGTGCTGCCAGTATTAGTACCTTAGATGTGCTAAATGTGTTTAGCCACAAGCTGTTTAGTATCGGCGATCCTGTTGGCGTAAAAGAGCGCATTATTTGGGAGCTACGTTTACCGCGAGTCTTATTAGCATTTATTGCTGGGGCTGGACTGTCGATAGCGGGCAGTGTGCTGCAAACTGTGACGCGAAATCCGCTGGCAGATCCTTATCTATTTGGGATCTCATCGGGCGCCTCTTTTGGCGCTGTAGTGGCGTTAACCCTCTTTAGCCAAAGCATGCTTTGGCTCAGTCTGCCGGTTGGCGCATTTATCGGTGCCAGCTTATCGGTATTGCTGGTATTGAGCTTATGTGGCCGTAACCTAAGCACCCAGGTTGAGCGCATGTTGCTTTCTGGCGTGGCAACCTCGTTTATGTTTGGCGCACTCGCCAGTTTGATGTTGTACTTTTCCAGTCCACAAGCTGCTGCATCGGTACTGTTTTGGACCTTAGGCAGCTTTGCTAAAGCCAGCTGGCAAGGCTTGTGGCTGCCAGCTTTAGTCGTGCTGATTTCATTGCTGGTTATCTTGTTGAATAAGCGTCAAATTGTCGCTATGCGGGCGGGTGATGAAACGGCTCATACTTTAGGGATCAATGTGGGTCGCTTACGTTTATCTATGCTGCTTATCTGTTCGCTAATCACTGCTATTTTAGTGGCTAATTGCGGTGGCATTGGCTTTATTGGCCTCATGGTACCGCATACCGTGCGTTTACTGTTTCCGGGGCGATTCCCATTGCTGTTAACAGCGTTAGTCGGTGGATTATTTATGGTTTGGGTGGATGTATTAGCGCGAACCTTATTGAGTTATCAAGAGCTGCCAGTGGGGATCATAACCTCGGTGATGGGCAGTGTCTTTTTTCTATTTATTTTGGGCGGCCGCAGCGCTAAACGCTTTTAGTTTACGTCAGTTTGCGACGCAAGATAATTATCCTTATTAAGTGGTTAAGGGGAACCTGAGATGTTTAATATCGCACCAGTAAATGTTGAGTTTGATGCTGAGATCCAACACAAAATAGACACCAAAACTAAGCCACTCGGTGCGCTTGGTGACTTAGAAGCCTTAGCGCTGCAGATTGCTCGCGTGTTAGGTAAAGATAAGCCGCAGATTAAGCACCCTAAGATGATGGTGTTTGCTGCAGACCATGGTATTGCTGAATCGGGCGTGTCAATTGCGCCCAGTGAAGTCACCACGCAAATGGTGATTAACTTTATGCAAGGCGGCGCGGCAATTAACGTGTTTACTCGCCAGGTGGGTTTTGACTTAGAGGTAATTGATTGCGGGATCTTAAAGCCGATTGAAAACCTAGAGGGTGTGATTAACCAACGTTTAGGCTCAGGTACTGGCCCTATTCATAAGCGCGCGGCGATGACGCTCGGTGCGGTTAAGCAAGGCTTTAAGATGGCGACAGAGCGAGTCGAGTTCCACCATCAAAATGGTTGTAATTTGATAGCGCTTGGTGAGATGGGCATAGGTAATACCTCGTCTGCTGCTGCGATTATGGCGGCACTAACAGGCATGAAGGCTGAAGATTGTGTCGGCCGAGGTACAGGGATCGACGCGGCGACCTTTAAGCGTAAGAAGATGTTAGTCGAGCAAGCACTGCTTGTGCACCACAGTGAGCTTAACGATCCCATGCAATTGCTTGCCTGTATTGGCGGTTTTGAAATTGTGCAGATGACTGGCGCCATGCTAGCTGCTGCAGAGCGTAACATGCTTGTCGTTGTTGATGGCTTTATTGCAAGTGCTGCGGCGCTCGTTGCGGTAAAGATTAATCCCAACGTGCGCGATTATATGATTTTTGCCCATCAGTCAGATGAGAAGGGTCACTTTTTAATGCTGGAGTTTCTGCAAGCTAAGCCTCTATTGAAGCTCGGCATGAAGCTCGGTGAAGGAACGGGCGCGGCATTAGCGTTACCGCTTATTCAAGCGGCGACCAACTTCTATAACGAAATGGCTAGCTTTGAAGATGCCGGCATAGAGATTTAGTTTTTAGAAAAGAAGGGGCTAGGTTCTAGGAAAAGAAAAAGCTAGGTACTAGGGCGTTACAGTTAGCCTCTTTTGTAGAACCTAGAACCTGAAATCGGAGATTTACATGCAATTTTGGCAAAAACAGCTGAATCTATTTTTTATCGCGATGGGCTTTTTTACGCGTATTCCAATGCCGAAATGGATTGAGGTTGACGCAGACAAGCTAAATAAAGCCAGTCGATACTTCGGCTTGGTAGGTCTGCTGGTGGGCGTAATTAGTGCGCTGGTTTATAGCTTAATGCTGCACTGGGTATCGCCATCTGTTGCGATTGTGTTTGCCATGATAACTAGCGTGATAGTGACAGGGGGCTTTCATGAAGATGGCCTTGCAGATACCGCAGACGGATTAGGTGGTGGCTGGACGGTAGAAGCCAAACTTAACATCATGAAAGACTCGCGGCTGGGGAGTTATGGCGCGTTGGCTTTGGTGTTAGCATT
The DNA here is from genome assembly GCF_052977065.1 of Shewanella sp. 125m-1. Taxonomy (NCBI): domain Bacteria; kingdom Pseudomonadati; phylum Pseudomonadota; class Gammaproteobacteria; order Alteromonadales; family Shewanellaceae; genus Shewanella; species Shewanella sp. 125m-1. The sequence continues at coordinate 89,029 of NZ_JBRILT010000003.1, read as the reverse complement.
ATTGCTTAAATGGCAACTGCTGACAGAACTCGCGCTATTTGACCCCCGCAGTGTCAGTTTGGCATTGATAGTCGGGCATTGTCTAAGCCGTATTGTGGCCGCGAGTTTTATCTTTTCTGAGCAATATGTCAGTGACTCTGACACCAGTAAGAGCAAGCCGCTAGCCCAGCAGCAAGGCATTAATGAGTTATCGATATTGTTAGCAACTGGCGTATTGGCACTGTTGTTAGTCGGTGTTTTTCCTGCGCTCATTTTAATCGTGGGGCTTTTTCTGGTGCGATTTGGCTTTGTAAGACTGTTTAGAAAGCAGATCGGCGGCTATACCGGTGATACGCTTGGCGCAGCCCAGCAAGGTAGTGAACTGACTTGTTATCTATTGTTACTCATCTTAGGAGTTAGCTGGTGATCCATCTGGTATTAGGCGGCGCCCGTAGTGGTAAAAGTGGCTTTGCTGAGTCGCAAGTAAAACAATTTTTAGCCGAGCAGAGTAAGAAACAGCAGGCAATAGATTGCTTGTACTTTGCAACGGCGCAGGCGTTAGACACTGAAATGGATGAGCGTATTTCTCATCATCAAACTCAGCGTGAGGCTGATACCATTCCATGGCGCACTATCGAATGTCCCCTCAAGTTAAGTGCTGGCTTAAAGCAACATGCCAGCGCAAATAGCATCATCTTAGTGGACTGTTTAACCCTATGGTTAACTAACCATCTGCTGCAAGAAGAAGCCTGCTGGCAGCTGGTTAAGGCCGAGTTTTTGCAAAGCTTAAGTGAGCTCGCCGGGACGGTAGTGTTGGTGAGTAACGAGGTTGGCTGTGGCATTGTGCCAATGGGCGAGATAAGCCGCCGCTTTGTTGATGAAGCCGGTTGGTTACACCAAAATATTGCGGCGATCGCAGATAGAGTCACCTTAGTAACAGCAGGCTTACCCCTGAATTTAAAAGGTTAGGAGAGTGCCAAAGTGACAGTAAAAGTGGCAGTAATAGATCACAATAAAACCAAATTAGACTGCAAAGTACTTATGGTGCAGGGCACCACTTCCGATGCAGGTAAAAGCACGTTAGTAGCAGGTCTATGCCGACTGTTCGTTAGGCAAGGCGTAAAGGTTGCGCCGTTTAAGCCGCAAAACATGGCGCTTAACAGTGCGGTAACCATTGATGGCGGTGAAATAGGCCGTGCTCAGGCGCTGCAAGCAATCGCTTGTCATTTAGAGCCGAAAATCGATTTTAATCCGATTTTGTTAAAACCTAGCTCAGACACTGGCTCGCAAGTCATCGTGCATGGAAAAGCGTTAATGCAGATGGAAGCTGAGGACTACTTTGGTAAAAATGCCGAGGGTTACCGCGTTAAGGCTATGGCGGCAGTGCTTGAGTCTTATCAGCGCTTAACCGCCGGTTACGAGATGCTGCTGGTAGAGGGCGCGGGCAGCCCTGCCGAGATTAATCTGCGTGAAGGCGATATTGCCAATATGGGCTTTGCCGAAGAGGTGAACTGCCCAGTCATTATCATCGCCGATATCGATAAAGGCGGCGTATTTGCCCACTTGGTTGGCACTTTGGCGCTACTGAGTGAATCAGAGCAAGCGCGGGTTAAGGGCTTTGTGATCAACCGTTTTCGTGGTGATGTAAGCCTATTGCAAGGCGGCCTAGATTGGTTAGAAAACTACACCAACAAGCCTGTGCTTGGCGTATTACCTTACTTGCACGACCTGCACCTCGACGCCGAAGATGCATTGATTGCCGCGCCTGAAAAAAGCCGTGAAACCAAGCTTAAGGTGTTAGTTTTGGTATTGCCGCGCATTAGTAATCACACCGATTTTGATCCGTTAAGGCTTAATCCGCAGATCGACTTTAATTACGTGTCGATGCAGACACAGGCTGAAGCGAGCAGACTGAACAGCTTGCAATCACTCCCTGCTGCGGATTTGATTATTATTCCGGGCAGTAAGAATGTGCGCGGCGATCTCGAGTTTATTCGAGATCAAGGCTGGGACAGTGCGATAGATAAGCACTTGCGCTATGGCGGCAAGTTATTGGGTATTTGCGGTGGTTATCAAATGCTAGGTCAATTGATCGACGATCCAAGTGGCATTGAAGATAGCCCTGGGTCCAGTGAAGGCTTAGGTCTACTGCCAATAGTGACTGAATTAACCAATAACAAAGTATTGCAGCAGGTTGAAGGTTATTTGAGCTTGTTAGGCGAAACTGCACCGCTAGAGGGTTATGAGATCCACTGCGGCCGCTCTAGAACGCTTTTGCCATTAACTCAACCAATAAGTTTAACGGTTAAAGCATCTAGCGAGCAGCAAGCAACAGCAGCGACCGAAGCTGATGGCATGTTATCGAGCGATGGCAATATTTTAGGCAGCTACGTACACGGCCTATTTGATTCTCCGCAGGCATGCCAGCTGATTTTAAAATGGGCGGGGATGCAAGACGCCGAAATGGTCGATGTTAATCAGGTGCGTGAGCAACAACTCGATAGATTGGCTGATATGCTCGAGCAGCATTTAGATCTTGATCGCCTCGTTCAGATCTGGGATCCCAACTGATGTTAGCCCTAATGTTAGGGCTAACATTAGGGCTAACATCAGAACTAACGCTTATATCAGTGCTGGGTATTTTTGCTAAAAAGCGCTAAATGTATTTATAGGCTGTTAAAGCACGAAAATCACTGAGTGCTATAAAAGTCGTCTTTTTGACTGAAACTTAAACGTTAATTGCGTGCAAACTAAACATACAAAATATGATGTGCGGTCACTATAAATTAACTTACTCAAAGCCTCGCCAATGCTGGGTTTGCTTAGGTTTCTTGGTAACTCATGAGTATGGGGTGATTGGTTGCAAAAGCTGACGATTTCACAGTGGTGCTTAATTGAACTATGTAAAATAATCCAGCAAAAATAGATCGGTATTTAAGGGATAAAATAGGAACATAATATGGAAAATAATAAGTCAGCGGATACGATAAAAGCAGAGCGTCATAAAGCGCGTCAGCAGCGAATTAAAGAGGGCGTAGATGCCAAGATCGCTCGCGCCCAAGAAGAGAAAGGCATCTTGTTGGTATTAACCGGTAATGGCAAAGGTAAATCGACTTCTGGTTTTGGCACCGTAGCCCGCTCAGTCGGTCATGGTAAAAAAGCGGCGGTCGTGCAGTTTATTAAAGGTAACTGGGATTGTGGCGAGCGAACTTTACTTGAAGGCGCTGGCGTAGAGTTTCACGTGATGGGCACAGGCTTTACCTGGGAGACCCAAGATCGAGAAAAAGACACCGCAGCCGCTGTTAAAGCTTGGGAAGCCACCGAGAAGTTACTGCAAGATGAAAGCATTGATTTAGTCATGCTAGATGAACTGACCTACATGGTGAGCTATCACTACCTAGAGGTAGAACGAGTTATTGAAGCGCTAAAGAATCGTCCGCCAATGCAGCACGTGATAGTGACGGGTAGAGCCTGTCATCGAGCCATTATCGAGCTTGCTGATACTGTGAGCGAGGTGGTACCGGTCAAGCACGCATTCGAAGCCGGGATTAAAGCCCAGCCCGGCTTCGACTACTAAATTTCGTCCTGTTTGAAATGATGACTGCATTGTCTTCGTTTTCCTACCCCATCACATGAGCCTTCAGCGGTTTTTGGGTGAAAAGTGCGTATGCTCATGTGCTGAGAAAGTTTGACGGATTAGCCATAAGTTAGGTCTGAGCTTAGAAGCGATGGTTTGTCATCACACCAAAGAAATGGATCGCTGCAGAGTAGTCTCCTCTAAGTGTTGAATTCGCTAATTGAAATTCAATACTCGGCGTTCCAACATCAAGATACTCATAGTAAATATTCATACGCCAGCTCTGGTTGATGTCGTATGTTGCACCTATGGCATACTTCCAAAGCTCTCCAGTTGGTACATCTGGATACTGCATTGTGGGATCATCTTGTGGTGATGACTCGTAAGATACGCCACCTTCTAGTCGCCATTTATCATTGAGTCGGTAATAACCGCCTATGCTTGCCGTTACCGTGTCATCCCACTGTCTTTGGATCTCGATAACCCGAGAATCCAGTGCAATATTGGTGGTCTCGACAGTGCTAAATTGTGTCCAACCTAAGCTCCATAGCAAAGCTGCTTTGTCGGTGACATTGTGATAACCACTTAAAGATGCATTGGCTGGCATAATAATGCCAACAGAGGAGTCGATCCCTTGATGGGCTATGGTTAAGTTGCCATCCATAGCGTGTTCTATTTCAGAGCGATATGAAAAACCGAGTCGGTGATTATCGTTAAACTCATAGAAGGCACTGAGCGTATAACCAAAGTCGAGATCACTGCCGGTCGCTTCAGTTTGCAACTTGTCTGTTCCGGCAAAGTTTTGCTCTAGTTTGCCGTATTCAGCGACAAGACCAACACCCAGTGATAATTGCTCATTAACCTTGTAAGCGACACTCGGGTTTAGCTGTGCGGTGATGAGTTTGGCATCTTGTAATAACAGTGCGCCAGAAAAGTCAGCGCCGTAATCAATCACTGAGCCGCCAGTAGACACTAATGCGATACCTGCGCTCCACTGCTCATTAATTGGGGCAACATAATACATGGCTCCAGCTGGCATTGCGGTTCCTGCTTGAGTTGTTGTATCTCCGCCAGAAAATATGCCATCGGATCCCGTGTCGGTGTACTGAATATCTGACGCCATACCTTGTATGTTAAATGCCAAGGTAGGCTCGGTGAGTTTTGTCATTGCCGCAGAGTTTGCAAAAGCGGTTTCGGCGCCTTCTGCTAGTGCCTGAGCGCCCGCGCCCGCAGTACTGACATTAACGCCACCCAGCTCGGGGAACATGTAAGCACCCGCCATTGCATTGTGGGCTACCAGCAGTGAAACAACTAACGGTACGGTGATTTTGGTATTCATGGATAACCTTAATAAATAGTCAGCAAAATTTTAGCTAAAAGTGACTCGCCTCCGGTTAGAGGCGAGCCAGCAAATTTACATTGCGTTTAAGTAAGACTTGTAAGAGTGAAGACGGACCGTTGCAGCGCCAATGACATCAATGAAGCTGAAAAATGGATGTGGTTTATTTGCTGCAATCCAGGCTGAACCCGTTGCACCAATTGGAATGACTTTGCCTTCTGGCTCAAAAATTTCGAGGATCACAGTACGGCCATGACTACTGGTATTCGCGCCAACATGTTGTCTAACACTTTGCGGGCCTTGGATCGGTGAAATCGACGACTCGCCTGTGCCTGCGGTAAAGCTGTGGACGCGAGCGCGAAATATTTCACCTGGATAAGCATCGACATAAAACTCTGCAAATTGGCCCTTTTCTACGTAGCGAAAAGTTTGATCGGGTATGCGCATTTCAAGAAACTTTTTTCCTGTGTCGTAAATATGCATATTACCGACACGGCTACCGTCAGCGACATTCACTACCGCAACTTGGCCATCAAATTGCGCTCGAACAGTTTTGCGGTTCTGCTCAAAGTGGGTAGCCTCTAAGTCGGCATTAAGTGAGTTGAGAGTCGCCTCGGCAATGCGCAGTTGCGAATGGTAATACTCAACATCTCGTTTTTTGAAAATCTCTGGCGATGTTTTTGTGCGCTTTAAATCCCTAATAAACTGAGCAATAGCTTCTTCTTGAGTAACTATTGAGGATTTTATTTTCTCAACCTCAGCGTTAGATTTAGTGTCGACAAGGGAGTAGATGACATCGCCTTGTTTGACGATTTGGTTATGCACAACATGAACATCATCGATTTCTTCTCCGAACAAAGGCGATAGCACTGAATGTGGCGCTTTTATAGTTGAGGAATACGTTAAATCAACGGGTGCCCAAAGGCGGGAAAGTACCCCCAATATAACCAGAATAAATACGCCGCCCGACACAATCCAAAAGCCGTTGCGTAAGCTCCACTTGACGACACCTGTCGAAACGAGGATCCACATGATTAAAATGTAAGGGATCATGACTTCTTTCATAGTGTTACTCCTCTACCTTGTGCAGTTCATTGGCGTTGGCTTTTAACTCATTGCTTTTATTACGGCTATTTCTTATTACGCTGCTTAACGCTTCTCCAATTTGGGACCAGTTAGCAAAAGCGATGATGATGGCTAATACCCACCAAGCTTTATGAATAAATAGGCCACACAATGACAGTGCAAACACCAACTGAACGTGGGAACTGTGCTTTTTTTCTGCACGGTGAACCGCGACTTCATGCAGTGACCAAAGTAGGTATAAGATAAAGACCACAAGGGCTATGGTTACCGAGAATAGATAGCCACTGAAATACTCAGAGTTAAAGATCACCATCATGGTGTCGTTTGGAGTATTAGTAAAAAGGCTCATATCGATATCTTTAGAGTTGATGACTCCCATCGGCGCGAGTAAATAAGCACCGCAGAGCATCAATGCCATAAAAGACAAGAATTTGGTAAGTACCAATAAGATGGTAGCGATTTTGGATAAAATGGTTTTAATAACGTTCATAATATTCCTTAGCAAATGCAATATGCATTAATTAACGCGAGTCGATGAAAATAGCTTTGCTAACCATCGTTCGAGCATTGCTATATCTTGGGCTTGTCCATTGATGCGTACTAAACCGAGTGTCTTTGCATCAGTCCAACTCAGCTGTTTAATGGCTAACGCCTCAAGCACGTCTAGTTCTGCAATCAATAAAAGTTCTGTAGACGAAGGTCGTGTTTCTCGGTCTTGTACTTTGGCTTGTTCAGTAAGCAATACGTCGCTGTAATGGCCTTTTACGGGTTGAAATAGACTAAAAGGTATTTGCTGAGCGCTGTTTGTTAGTGCATTGATGAAATGCTCAGCCTTGACGTTTTCAGGACTGGTTAAGTGACTGAGCGTGCCGTTTTGTCTTTCGTAAACGGTGCGTTCAAATACTGGCAGCGATCCGGGCTCTGTAACTAGGAATAACCCCGTATTTTGATGTACTCCACATGCATTGGCGAAAAACGGCATCAAGCATATAAGCATTAGTAATAGACGAGACATAGTGACCACCTAAAACGGAGGGGCTGAGTCGCCCCTCGGGTTAACGTATTATCGAACGATTAGTTTTAACTCATCGGGCGTCATCGGTTTGTCGAAGTAGCTCATAAACAACCCAAAGGCTTGTATGTCACCGTTAGCAAAGTTGAATTTGCCGGAGGTTAAGTTTTTACCAATAACCTGCTGTGACTTAGGGCCTGCAATCAGGATTTGGTTTAACACTTCGCGAGTGGTTTCAATCTGCACATCTGCACCGGTATAAGGCGTTGTATGTAGTTGGGCTATGCCGTTACGGATCTCGATAGTCATTGACTCATTGGTGTCGGCAAAGTTGTAGGTCATCGCCATTTCAACATCGAGAGTTTTCTCTGCTATCAATGTTGCGGTCATCATGTCGAAAATCTGCTCGCTAGGCAGCGCGGTTAATACATCGACCGAAGCGAAGCTGATTATGTTAGAAAAGTCACGTGTGCCCTCTAACTCTGCCGCGGCATTAAGTGCCCAGTTACGCCAGTTGATGTTTACTTGATTTGCAGCCCATGTTTTATAGGCTTTAGCTTTCAATTCGCGTGCTTCAGTATCTTGCTTATTGATGGTGATGGGATACGACAAGATTTCTGCTGCAAAGGTGTAGTTTTCGGCATCGATTGCAGTTTTTGCGGTTGTGATGATGTTGTCTCTGCCACCCATGATCTCAACAAAAGCCTTGGCGCGTTGCTGGTATGCCATAGGCTCTAGCTGCCACGGGTCTGCTTCAAAGAAACCCACATAGCCAACGTAAATCTGGCGTACTGCGTGAGCAACGGTGCCATAGTGCTCGCCTAACCAAGGGTGCTCAGCTAAATGCTTAGGCAGCTTTACAACTTCAACTAACTCATCAGGTGTCATGCCTTTATTCATGTAACGAATAGATTGGTCATGGGTAAACTGAATGGCGTCACGGTATGCGGTTAATACGTTTTCGACCGCAGCCTTACCTTCTACTGGTCGGCCGTGAGAGTTGATCATCACTTCGGTATCAAACTGACGCATAACATCTATGCCTTTGAACCACATTGCAGGGTCGCGGAACTTAGTACCACGAATAGTGTGTAAGTTTGGAAAGTTCTCACCTTGTAATACTTCAGCAGCGTGAAGAATTTTTTGCTTAGGTAGGTAAACAACCACCTCATCTTTTGTCTCTGAAGGCACATTGACGATTTGTAGTTCCACGCCTGCAATGGTGATGTCTAACCGATCTTTAAGGGTGATGTTTGGCTCGATGAAAGAGATATCTCCTTGCATGAAACGAGGCCCTAAACCATCGTTCACGGTACCATGCTCACCTTCTTTCACATGTTTTGCGCCGGTGTAAGATGTGCGGTGGCCAAATAGCGTACCTAGGTTAGATGACCAGTTAGCCACGGCTGCAGTCAATCCTTCCTGGGCAATGATTTTTACCTCACCAGATGCCACTTCTTCGTCGGTGACCCATGCACGAACGCCAGAAATATGGTCAATGTGATTATGAGAGTAGATAATGGCTTTGACAGGTTTGTCGGTGATTTTTCTAAACTGCGCTTTAACAGATGCTGCCATTTGTACTGACTCACCGGGATCGACGATGATAATACCATCATCACCCTCAATCATAACTGGCGTATCAAGGCCAAAACCGTAACCTAGGTATACGTTATCATCTACTTGGATAATAGCTTGGTCCATCTTACGGCCATGCTTTGTCAGTGCGTCATGAACAAGTGGAGAGTCTTGCACGTAAGCCAGTGTGTCGCCTGTTTTTGAAAGCACTTTGATGCGCTCGCCTTTACCCCAGAATAGGTTTGATTCATGTTCAAACAACACGCCATTGTTATAGCGTTTTTCGAAATCAATGTTCTGATAATGTGCCGCTGAGCTTGTTTGCAGTGATTGGCCTTTAGTTGATGCTGCTTCAATCGTTGGTGTTGCAAATGATGCCGATGCAGGAACTAAAGCTGCACTTATCGCGACAGAAAGTAAAAGTTTTTTCAGTGAAGAAGTCATGTAATACCTCAGTGTTTTGAATTGATGTGAATCTCTTTTACTTAATGTTAATTGGGTAGTAGTCTTCGATATATAGGCTATTACGATTTCGTAATATCGATATTACGATGTATTGGGCAACACCTTATTAAACTCGAGATCTTGGACTGCATATGAAAAACGATATTCCTAACTTCAATTTGCTAGCGGTATTTTCTCAGGTCATGGAAGATGGCAGTTTGAGTAAAGCGGCAGAAAACCTAAACACCAACCAATCGACGGTGAGCACCATGTTAGGCAGGCTGAAGGAAGAGATTGGCCAAGATCTTTTTATCAGGAAAGGGCGTGGAGTGGTGCCGACGAGCTACTCAATCAGCTTATATCAACAAATTCAACAGCCAATAAATCAACTTAGTGGTGTTTTCACTTCTTTTAGAAAATTCGATCCATCCAGTTCTCACCGCCGATTTGTCATCACTGCCCCAGAACATTTACAAGGGGTATTGTTAAAGCAGTTTTCGTTAATTGAAAATAAAGGAATATCGCTAGAAGTCTTTGATCAAATGGATAATGACGAAGGGTTTTACGAAGTGTTGTTACAGCAAAAATTCGACTTGATGATTGATATTTTGCCGTTTGATCACCCCAATATTGAGAGCTTAAAACTGTTTGATAGTGAGTTCGTGGTGATATGCAGTGAGGACCACCCTAGAATTCAAGGGAGTATTACTGTGGAGCAGTACATGCAGGAGTCCCATGCTATTTTGGAAAGAACCCGTAACCACCTCTATAGTTTGAGCCACTATACAAACCTTGATTTGTCTAAGCGCAAGGTCGCTTATCATGGACGGTCACTATTCAGTAATTTATTAGTTGTTAGTCAGTCTGAATACATCAGCGCAGTTCCGCTTTCTTTAGCGCTGCAGTTTAAAGAACAGTTAAAGCTGCAGATATTTCGCCCACCTTTCGAATATAAAAAAGTCACTAACTATCTTATATGGTTGAAAAAACTCAATCAGGATCCTGCCCACACTTGGTTGCGTGAAGAGCTGGTGACGCTATCTAATAAGATTACAAATTATCTCCATGAAAACTTCTCTAGTTAAGTTGTTGATTGTGTTTTTTTTATTTGGCGGAGTGAAGGCTCTTTTAAGTAAATAGGTTCACTTTGCTAATCTAGTTGTGGGAGCATGCTCGGTACTTTGCCATTCCGTCAACAGTTGTGAGTCTATGAGTTATAGATTCCGGCGTTTGATGGATATGACTTAGCTATAAGTTTAAATGCTGTGAAATACGGCTGTAAGCGGTACTTAATCTAAAAAGGATTTTATGAACATCTTATGTAAATTGTTATTGGCGACTAGCCTATTTATCTCGGCCTCAGTGCTTGCGGGCGAACCTGCTAAACGTATTGTCGCACTGTCGCCGCATTCGGTTGAGATGCTGTATGCGATAGGGGCTGGGGAGTCCATTGTGGCGACTACAGACCATGCCGATTTTCCAGAGGCCGCGCTGCAAATCCCGCGCATTGGTGGCTATTATGGTGTTCAAATTGAGCGGCTGTTGGAGCTAGAGCCTGACTTGGTGGTGGTATGGGGCAGTGGCAATAAAGCTGAAGATATAACGCGTATCAAAGAGCTGGGTTTTCGGGTGTTTGATAGTAACCCGAGTACACTCGAAGCGGTGGCCGACGAGCTTGTCTCTCTTGGTGAGCTAACGGGGCATCAAGCAAAAGCTGCAACAGTTGCCAATGACTATCGTCAGCAGTTAACCCAGCTGCGCAGTAATAACTCTGCCAAGCCTGAAGTGAAAGTGTTTTATCAACTCTGGTCGACACCATTAATGACAGTGGCTAAGAATAGCTGGATCCAACAGATCATCGGTGTATGCCACGGTGATAACGTATTTGTTGATGCCGCCAACGACTACCCACAAGTTAGTCTAGAAACCGTAGTGCTAAAACAGCCTGAAGTGATCTTACAAAGCCAAGATGAAGGCAACATTGTCGGTGTCGATTGGAGTCAATGGGCCGAGATCCCCGCGGTTAAAAATCAACATATTTACCAGCTCAATGCAGACTTACTGCACCGCGCCGCACCAAGAGCGCTACTTGGTGTAGAAGCCCTATGCAATGCGTTAGATAAGGCGCGATAAAAGTCAGTGATTCAAAACTCGCAAGCCAGCCGAATCAGGCTTGCGTAGGCTATTAAGTCATCCGCTAACGGCATTCAAGCTTATATTGATATGAAAAATATAAGCTTGGTGAGCATAGCTAACGTCATGTTTTTGGGTTGTTTGTGATATGGGTCACATTTGTTTTTTGTGTCGAACTTTACCATATCAGCTTATCTGGGTGTATATCGCTAATAGTGGATGTATATCCCGAGTTAAAAACCTATAAAATCTCACTAAGTGCTAGATTACACCAATAAATAATCACCTTACCGCTAGTCATATTTTTATTGATGACCGATACTTGAGGTTGTATCGCCAATTCACATTTTTGTAATTGGTTATTGAGTAAGCTATCCCAACAGAAGATAAACTCTTAACTCAACCCTTAATGCTCAATATTCAACTGCAAATTAATTACTTGATTATTAAAGGAAATAATATGGAAAACCCAGTAAATACCATGCTCACTAAAGGCTGGAAATGGTTTATCATGGTTGGCGTCGTTGTTACCCTTGCCGGCTTTTTTGCCATAAGCCTACCAGTAGCTGCAGGAATGACGATTACCACCATTATTGGCGTAATCTTTTTAGTTATTGGTTTAGTGCAGCTATACCACACCTTAAGTATTCCAAAATGGAAAGCCAAGTTTTGGTATGTCGTTAGTGCTCTTTTTTATCTTATTGGTGGCATACTCATCCTGGCTGAACCCTTTGTAGGTCTGTTTACTATTACGGTCATGATGATTGTTATCATGCTGTTTAACGGGGTGACTAGGATGTTTTTTGGCTTCAATAGTCGTGGCAACTTAGAGGGATGGCGTTGGATTGTTTTCAGTGGATTGTTATCCACGGCTATTGCCGTTTACTTTTTTACTCTAATGAATAACCCTGAATTTTCACTATCTCTATTAGGGATCTTTATGGGGGTTTCATTCATCTTTGAAGGGATTAGTTTTATCTTCATCGGTATGCAGATGAAAAATGTGGTCGCTAAATAATCCTCTAAATCAACATAGTGTTGGCACTGCTAGATATCTGCTAGCTGTGCCTGCATTATGCCTATAGTAAAAGAGACACAAGCTAAGCTTGTAGTACTTCTTTCTTTGGCTTGTGCCATCTTAAATGTAACTCACTCTTCGGTAAAAATGACGGCATAAATGCCGACCTACAAAAGCATCTTCGCTGTCCCGTAGCTGTTGCTTTTCCCGCTTTTCTAGAACCTTCTTTTATTATGCGGTAGTGTTATACCAATCGTACTAACGATATGATTAGTATTAACTAATAAAAACATGACAGATAAATAAAACAATAAGAAAGGACTTCAATTATGACGACGCTACTCATCTGCCTATTTATCGCTATGTTGCTACCTTATGCAGCAAAAGGTCCTGTTGCGGTGGCAATGGCTAAACTGGGGGGGTACGACAATAGTCACCCGCGCGAACAACAATCTAAACTCACAGGTTTTGGCGCTAGAGCGGTTGCAGGGCATCAAAATGCCTTTGAATCTCTACTGATTTTTGGATTAGCCGTACTGGCGGTGATCGCCACGGATAAAGTGAATACTATCGCTGAAACCGCGGCTATCGTGCATGTCATCGCACGTATAACTTATCAAGTTTTGTACCTTATGGATAAAGGTACACTGCGATCGTTATCTTGGTTTGTCGCTGTTTTTGCCTCGTTCACCGTGTTTTGGCAGGCGGTTTAAAAGAAGGTTCTAGGCCCTAGGAAAAGCAGGTCGTAGGAAGAGCTAAGACGGTAAGAGCCGAACGGCCTACGGCTTAGTGAACGTGCCTGCGTCACTACAGAACGCTCCGCTTACGAATAGGCAAAGAAAGGTACCAGGTCCTAGGAAGAGCAAGAAAAGCAGTGTTTGTTGTAGGTCGGGCTTGAGCTTTTCCTAGTAGGGCGAAGCCCGTCCTCGTAGCGAAGCGTCCTAGGAGCTAGGTCCTTATTTTTAAGCTGAGACGGTATGGCTGTAGCTTGTTCGTCAGGTCAGAGCTATTACATCTATGACCGCTCGTCTTTGCTCTATTTGGCTGTTAACCGACTCAGCACTTTCCTACTCTTTAGCGTCTTAGCTTGCTTCATCTTTACTTATACCGTCTCAGCTTTACCCATTTCGGACACTTTCCTCGTATCGGACACCTCATTCTGCAAAGCGGACACTTTTAATCTGTGTCCGCGGACACTTGTGCGGCTATTTGCATCTGAAAATAGATTAAGATTATGTTTATTAGTGCTTTATTGTTTATGGCACGCAGATTGTATTAATAGACCTATCGAAAGCGATGAATGCTAGAACGGACACTTTAGGGAAAGCAGATGATTCAGGATACCAGCGGACAAGACACGATTAAGCAGCCAAGCAAGGCCAGTAAATTTAAGCGTCCGTTGATGTTTGGTATTGCGGCATTACTTGTTTCAGGTCTGGTTTGGTCGAGCATGGGTAGCGACTCAGTTGCTACATCGATTAAACGCTCTGAACTGCGTTTTGCTACATTGGAACGTGGCACTCTGGTTCGTGATATTCCCACCACGGGCAAGATTGTTGCTGCTAATGCTCCTGTTCTGTATAGCCCTGAGCAAGGTTCAGTGACGTTAATCGCCAAGCCCGGTGACAAGGTTGTTCAAGGTGAGGTAGTCGCAACTATTGAGAGCCATAGACTCACTAACAGTTTAAAGCAGCAGCAAGCTGTACTTGAGGGAATGCAAAGCTCACTAGAGCGCGCTCGTCTAGAGGCTCGTCGTCAACAACTAAAAGCGCAGCAAACTTTAGATATGGCCAAAGTCGATTTAGCGGCTGCTGATCGCGAAAGCCGCCGTGGCGACCAGCTAATTGAGTCAAAGTTGATCAGTAGAATCGATTTTGAAAAGAGTAAAGATGATCTGCATAAGGCCAAGCTGCTGTTTGCTCATGCGGGTCAAGAAGCTCAATTAATGAAAGACACGTTAACTTTCGAGCTTAAGAACACGTCACTAGAGGTGGACCGTCAAGCTTTGGTGGTTAAGGAGCTTGAACGTCAAGTTGTAGCGCTTGATATCACAGCGCCCGTTGGCGGCATTATTGGTAACTGGCTGACAGAGCAAAAAGCGCGTATTGGTCAGAGCCAACCCATTCTTACTGTCGTTGATTTAAGTGCTTTTGAAGCTGAGCTTGCGGTGCCAGAGTCTTATGCTGACGAACTGGGTATAGGTATGGCAGTCGAGCTGAGCTTTGGCTCTGTGACGGTAATGGGCGAGCTGTCTTCTATCTCTCCTGAAGTGCGTAACCGTGAGGTGACGGCAAGAGTACGATTTGAGCAAAACGATAATTTACAATTGCGTCAAAACCAACGTTTATCAGCAAGAGTGCTACTTGAGCATCGTCCTGATGTATTGATGGTCAAGCGCGGAGCGTTTGTTAATAGCGGTGGCGGGCAGCAAGTGTATGTGATGCATGATGATATAGCCGAGCAAACCCCGATCCAATTGGGTGCACGTAGCATGAGTCATATTGAAGTGATTCAAGGCGGGCAGGTTGGCGATATTTGGGTGACCTCAAGCGTTGAGCCGTTTAATCAAGCCGCGCAAGTATTGGTCCGCTAGTCGAATAAGGAAGCAGGCAATGAATCAGGTAATAAACACAATAGTGAACAGAGTTAAGCAAATGAATCTGCAGCAAGCCATTACCGCAGCGGTATTAATGTTACTGGTCGTCGCGGTACAAGTCTCTACGGATAGAGCGGGTGACTGGATGTTTATTGGTTTGAATTTGATTGAAATGGGCTGTGATAACCCATTGAATTTAAGCGATGTATCAGATGTCACAGTAGATGTAACCGTCGGTGATACGGAGTTTGTGCAGCAGATAGTGACGAGGGTGCTCGAAAGTATCATTACAGGGCTGACTCAGTAGGTTTGAACAGATTTCAGATAGATTTGATAAACAGAATTAAAGGAATATAACCATGTTATCGATGAACAATATTAGCAAAGTATTTAAAACGGATTTAGTTGAAACTCACGCACTACGAGACTTTAACTTAGAGGTTAATGAGGGCGAATTTGTTGCGGTCACGGGACCGTCGGGTTCAGGAAAAACCACTTTTTTGAACATTGCCGGCTTACTCGAAGGCTTTACCCATGGTGACTATTTTCTCGATGGGGTGAATATCTCAAATTTAAGTGATAACAAGAGTGCGGCTATCCGTAATGAGAAAATCGGCTTTATCTTTCAGGGATTTAATCTTATCTCTGATCTAAACCTCGCCGAGAATGTTGAGGTGCCACTGCGTTACCGTGGTTTTAACGCCAAAGAACGTAAAATTCGTGTGGAACGTGCGCTTGAACAAGTCGGGCTAGCAGCGCGAATGAAGCACCTACCAACACAACTTTCAGGTGGTCAGCAGCAGCGAGTGGCAATAGCCAGAGCCTTGGCAGGCGAGCCGCGCTTTCTGTTAGCGGATGAGCCAACGGGTAACTTAGACAGCCTAATGGCCCGCCAAGTGATGGAGCTGCTAGAAGATATTAATAAGGCGGGTACCACTATTATCATGGTGACTCACGATGCTGAGCTTGCGCGTCGAGCGCAACGTAATATTCAGATTGTCGACGGACAAGTGTGCGATTTCACTATGTATCAAGCTGGTTCGTCTGATCAAAAAGTACAGTCTATCGCCGATGCGGCATCGGTTGCTTAATCAACGGCTAAGGAGAGCATGATGTTTTTTTATTACCTTGATTTAGCTTGGCGCAGTATCAAGAAGACGCCATTTTTATCTTTGCTGATGGTCCTCGCCATCTCTATTGGTATTGGTATCACTATCACTACGTTGAATATCTATAAAATGGCCTCAGTTAATCCGGCTGGCGAGCGTTCATCACAGCTGTTTTCGGTGCGCTTGATGAGTCAAAATATTGATACCTGGGAAGAGATCAACGAGCAAATTACCTATCAAGATGGCTTCAACTTAAGAGAGAGTGGAGTACCCGTTCGCCAAGCCGCGATGTTTCGCACCGGTCTTGCTGTGCAGACTGATGATGAGAATTTCTCGCCGATGCTTGAAGGGGTTCGTGTAACCGACGGTGATTTCTTTGAACTGTTTGATGTGCCATTTATTTATGGCGGTGTGTGGGATAAGCAGGTCGATAGTGAAGGTGGCTACAAGGTGGTGATTAACCAAGAGGTTAATCAAAAAGCCTTCGGTGGGGGAAACAGTGTTGGTAAAACTTTACTACTCAATCGTAAGCCATATCAAGTGGTGGGGGTGATTGAAAACTGGAACCCAAATCCAAAGTATTATGACATTAATAATGGCGCCTTTAATGATTCTGAGCAGATCTATGTGCCGTTTTCTTTAGCGCCTATTGAAGAGTTTGAAAGCTGGGGGAATAACAACAGCTGGCGTCATGAAAATATCCAGAGTTATAGCGATAGGCTTAATTCAGAAATGCACTGGCTGCAGTACTGGGTAGAGCTTGATACTCCCGCATTGCAGCAAGAGTATCTGCAGTGGCTGTCTGCCTATGTTGAGCAACAAAAGCAGCTCGGCCGTTTTGAGCGCCCCGATGCCAGAGGTGAGATCTCTGATGTTGAAACTTGGCTGAACGTCAACAAGGTGGTTCCAGAAGATAATAAGATTTTGGTGGGGTTAAGTGCACTGTTTTTGATTGTCTGTTTGGTCAATATGCTTGGGCTGTTACTGGCTAAGTTTTTAAAGCGTGCCCCTGAAGTTGGGGTGAGACGTGCCATTGGTGCCAGTCGTATGCAGATCTTCTCTCAACACATAGTCGAAGTGGGCTTAATTGGTTTTTGTGGTGGCGCCTTAGGGCTACTTTGGGCTTGGACTGCACTGCATTTCTTATCATCTAAGTTTGAGCTTGAGGCATCGCTGGCTCAGCTGGATCAAAGCATGTGGTTTATTGCGCCGATTATTGCTGTGAGCGCAACCATTGTAGCCGGGATTTATCCCGCGTGGCGCATCTGCAGCACCAACCCAAGTGTCTACTTAAAGAGTCAATGATTTACAGAGTGAGAAAGGAGCTTACGATGTTGCAAATTAAACCCATATTAAGCATGTTGATACGTAATAAAAGCGGGCCTTTATTACTGCTTATTCAGATTGTGTTATCGGTTGCGATAGTGGCCAATGCCAGTTTTATTATTAGTGAGCGTATTGGCTTGATGAGCCGTGAGTCAGGGATTGCCGAGTCTGAAGTATTCGATTTCAGTATTTATAATTTCGATTCGAGTATCGAGCCGCTTAAACAAAACCCTCGCGATATCGAGATTATTCGTCAATTAGATGGCGTAAAATCAGCGACGTCTACCAGCATGACGCCACTTAGTGGCGGCGGCTGGTCATCGAGTTTTTCGCTAGGCAGCAGCGAAGAGAACCGTAAAGACACGCCCAGTGCGGCTATCTATTATGGTGATGAGCATATGCTCGAAACCCTTGGCATTAAGCTTATCGAAGGGCGTAACTTTTACCCTGATGAGGTAAGAAGTGGTGGCCCTGAGCTAGGCAATTTGGCGATAGTGTCGGCTGAGTTTGCGAAAAAATCTTGGGGAGATGAGTCAGCACTTGGGCAGGTGATGTACCGCGGGAATGTAGGGGAAAGCCCGATGACGGTGATTGGTGTTGTTGAGCGTCTGCAAGGAGCCTGGGTAAACCACTCAAACTTTAATAACAGTGTGATTGTTAATGTGGAGCTCGCTTCATCGTTTACTAAGTTTCTGGTTAGAGCCGAAGAGGGCACGTTAGTCAGACTCAAAGAAACGATCCCGGCCGCATTACATAAAGAGCATCCTAATCGAGTGGTGCGAGGGTTTACGTTAATTAGTGAGCACCGAGAGAAGGTGTATCGCAACCATGAATTGATGGCCACGGTACTGTCAATGATGGTGGTATTACTGCTGCTTATCACCTCTTTAGGACTCGCTGGCATGGTGATGTTTAATATTGAGCGCCGTACTAAGCAGATTGGTACAAGACGAGCATTAGGGGCTAAAAAGCGAGATATTATCAGCTTCTTCTTAGTAGAGAACTATCTATTGTGTCTCGCGGGGGGACTGATTGGCGGCTTAATTGCGGTGCAGCTCGGTCAGCAGTTAATGAGCCTTTATAGTTTACCTAAGCTAGAGCTTATTTATCCGATAGTGACAGTGGCGGGTCTGCTTGTGTTGACCACCATTGCAGTGATCTTACCGGCTCAAAAAGCCGCAAAGATTTCCCCTGCGATTGCGACGCGAAGCGTGTAATCCACTACTGCTAACACCAAGAAAGGCTAACTAATTGTTAGCCAAATGTGAGCTTTGCTTTAACTCTGTTTGGCTTTCAGTTAGTTTTATAGCTAGCCCTCTAAAAGAATAAATAATAAAGAGTTTATGGATACCATCCTAATTGTCGACGATAACCAAGCCGTGTGTAATGCGCTGTCTTTAATGTTAGAGCTTAACGGTTATCGAACGCTGACCTGCTTATCACCTGAAGTCGCACTTGAATTAGTGCAGTTGCACGATGTCGTGCTAGTTGTGCAAGACATGAACTTCACTCAAGACACGACCTCTGGTGAGGAGGGCAAGAGTCTATTTTATGCTTTTAGGCAACTGCAGCCTGAGCTTCCCATTATATTACTGACCGCTTGGACCCAACTTGAACTCGCTGTCGAGCTAGTCAAAGAAGGCTCGGCTGATTACATGGGTAAACCTTGGGATGATGCGAAGCTATTAACCAGTATTAATAACCTTATTTCATTGCATCGATTGTCTAAAGAAAATGCGCAGCTAAGCCGTGTTGAAAATCAACGTATGGTCGCGATTAAAGATGCCGATTTATGCGGCATTATTTTTAATAGTGGTGCGATGCAGCGTTGTGTTGATTTGGCACTACAGATAGCTAAATCCGATGTATCAGTATTAATCACCGGCCCTAATGGCGCAGGTAAAGACAAGCTTGCCGATATTATTCATGCTAATTCTCCTTTAAAGCATAAGCCGTTTATTAAGGTCAATATTGGTGCGCTGCCAATGGATCTACTTGAAGCCGAACTGTTTGGCGCTGAGGCGGGGGCGTTTACTGGGGCAATAAAAGCAAGGATTGGTCGCTTTGAAGCGGCAGATGGTGGCACCTTATTTTTAGATGAAATAGGTAACTTGCCACTTTCTGGCCAAGTTAAATTACTGCGGGTGCTGCAAACCGGTGAGTTTGAGCGCCTAGGCAGCCATCAGACTCGTAAAGTGAATGTGCGGGTGATAAGTGCGACTAATGCTGATTTGGTTGAGGATATTCAAGCGGGGCGCTTTCGAGAAGATCTGTTCTATCGCCTCAATGTGATTGAGTTAGCGCTGCCTGCACTTAATGACCGAAAAGATGATGTGCTGCCATTGGTTAAACATTTTGTTGGTGCCGATTTCAGCTTGTCGCGACAAACACAGCAAGTGTTGCAGGCTCATCATTGGCCGGGAAATGTACGTGAACTTGAAAATGCCTGTAAGCGAGCCGTAATCTTAGCTAAATGTGCTCAATTGTCTGTAGCAGATTTTGGTGTAGAGAGTGCATTAGGACAGACTAAACCAATTGATTGTGACGCACAATCGCTAAGCCACAGCCACAGCCACAGTAAGGCTAACATGAGCACTAGCAGTCAAAGCGATAGCCAAAGCCAGATCCATCATTACAGCCAGATAACCGAACAAGCTAATACCAGCGCATCTGCAACAACACAAGTTATAGATGAGAAAGCTGGTATCGAGGCTGCACTTGAGCAACACAATGGCGTTATTGCAAGGGTGGCTAAGTCTTTAGGGTTAAGCCGTCAAGCCTTGTACCGACGTATGCAAAAATACCAGATTGATAAATAGCGCCGGCAAATAACCAGCGAACATCATGAACAACAATTAGGAGTTAATTTATCACAGTGTCATTAAGGGGGAAGCTGATAGGCAGTGCCGTATTAGCGTGCGCTGCGGGGCTGTTGTTGGCATTTACTGGCTTACTATGGTTTGCATCAACTGAGGTACAGCAGGCGATTGCGGCAGACTCTTGGCTGTATATGTTGTTATTTACTTTAGCGATATTGTTGACGGTGGCGATAAGTTATATCGGTACTCGTAGTCTGGCAACAAGCTTAATGGCACTTGAAGTTGGCTTACTTAACTTTAAAGATAACGACTTCAGCGTGAGCATTCCGGTGAGTGGTGATCGTCAATTAAAGGCATTATCAAGCCTGTTTAATGAGTCTGCTCAGACATTGCGTAAAGAGCGGCAGTATATCTATCAACGTGAACTGCTACTCGATAAGGTCATACAAAGCTCGCCTAATGTGATGTTACTGCTCGATGACCAACAGCGGATTATTTACGCAAATGATGCGGCAAGGCACTTGTTTCATAATGGTTTACATATCGAAGGGATGAGCTTAGAGAGTTTGTTACAAGGGGCCTCTCAGGAACTCGTTAGCGCGCTAAACAATCCGAAAGATGGGTTGTTTTCACTGAGTAGTGACACTGAAAATAGTGATGTTGAGACATGGCACCTATCTCGTGGACAGTTTTTGCTTAACGGTCAGTTTCATCACTTAATACTATTAAAGCAGATGACCCGAGAGCTTAATCGCCAAGAAGTGGCGGTATGGAAAAAAGTGATCCGTATTATCAGTCATGAGTTGAATAATTCGGTTGCTCCCATTGCTTCTATGGTCAACTCTGGCCGTATGATCACCAAAGATCTCAACGACCCTAAGTTAAAGCAGATCTTCGATACCATTGAAGATAGAACCAGCCACCTGAGCCAGTTTATATTTAACTACGCTCGATTTGCTAAATTATCATTACCGAACAAAACATGCGTCGATTGGCACACTTTAACTGAGCAACTTAAGCAGCATTACCAGTTTGAGTTACACGGTGAATTTCCTAAAAGACCCGTTAATGTTGACCTGATCCAGATGGAGCAGGTACTACTAAACCTGCTTAAAAATGCCCATGAGTCGGGTTCTGATATTGATAAGATTACCCTAGAGATCAAAGAGTCGAGCGCATCCGATCCCAATCAAGAGTTATGCATCGAAGTTAAGGATGCTGGCTCGGGGATGTCGGCTGATGTATTAAGGCAAGCATTGCTGCCTTTTTACTCAACCAAGCAGTCTGGCACGGGGTTAGGGCTGCCATTATGTAGAGAAATTATTGAAGCCCATGATGGACGAATAAGCCTACATAATCGTGACGATAAAGGCTTATGTGTGAGCTTGTGGCTACCTAACGCTTAAGCCTTGCACTAAAACGATTAAATTCGAACAAGAATTAAGCTTGCAAGAATAACAGCCCTTAGGCTTTCATCGCATTCCAAAACATTGCAAAGCTTGCCTGCTTATGTGGCCCGTCTTGCCATGCTTGTGGATTATCTAGAAAGTAGCGCGTGGCAGCAATATATTGGCCATGGCAACTCTCTAACATCAAGGGTAGTGGATAATGTGCTAGCACACCTATTTTTTGCCCCTGCTCAATGAGCTCACCCATAAAGCCCAAAATACTGTGCATGGCCTGCAGTCTAACCTCTGATGAAATCGACGGAGACATAGAGTATTGCTGGAAAAACTCTTGTTTTAATGGGTTGTTCATCGCCCAATTTATGGCAACTTGCCACAGGTGCTGAGTATCGGATTTCAAATCACCCGTTTGACTTATTTGTGACTGAATAGCATCGGCAAACTCCTGCTTGATAGACAGGAACAGGTGATTCATTAGCTCCTCTTTTGAAGCAAAATGATGAAATAGGGTGCCAGTGGCAACGCCGGCTTGCTTGGCTATGGAAGCGGTCGACGTTGCATAAACCCCTTGGCTGACAAACAGCGTCAGCGCTGTGTTCAATATGGCTTGTTTCTTGTCGATACGACTCATTAAATGGGTTACCTACTGCAACAGTGAAGAGCAAAGCTTACAAGGTTAAAGCTTGTAAGCTTTATGCTTAATAAACGTAAGTCTATAAAATAAAAGCTTAACGTAAGAAAAATTTCATCAGGATGCGTTGAATAATGCCACCGTAAGGCGGATGCACCAGTTTACCTGTATTGAGGTATTTTCCGCGGCTAAGTACTGTTTTTGCATGGCTTAGGGTTAAGAAGCCTTCTTTACCGTGATAATGCCCCATACCCGATGGGCCGATACCACCAAAAGGTGCATCATCAGCTGCTACGTGAAAAACGGTTTCGTTAATACAGACGCCACCAGAGTGAGTGTTTGCCAGAACCCGTTGCTGGGTGTCTTTATTAAAGCTCATCAGGTACAAGGCCAGTGGGCGAGGGCGCTGATTGATATAAGCGATAGCCTCTTCTAGGTTGTCGTATGGGATCACGGGTAATAGTGGGCCAAAAATCTCTTCTTGTAGCAACAACATATCATCTGAACTGTTTTGGATAAGTTGAGTTGGCACCTTACGCTTATCAGTATTAATGGCTTCATCGTTCGCGCTAATAATCGTAGCGCCTTTGGCTTTAGCATCTTCGAGTACATGCATAATACGCTCGAATTGGCGTTGATTGATCACACTGCCATAATCTTTATTGTCGCTGACTTTGCCGTACATGCGAGTGAACTTATTCTTATAAGCTTGGATAAAACTATCCACCTTGTTACGTGGTACTAGAACATAATCTGGAGCGACACAAATTTGCCCAGCATTCAAACATTTGCCATAGATCATACGTTCAACGGCGATATCCATGTCGATATCATCAGCAACAATAACCGGAGACTTACCACCCAGTTCAAGGGTCACCGGGGTGAGGTTGTCAGCTGCGGCGCGCATCACATGGCGACCAACAGTGGTTGAGCCGGTAAACAGTATGTGGTCGAAGGGTAGTGCTGAAAATTCTGCCGCGACCTCGGCTTCCCCTTCAACACACACCACGTGAGTGTCATCAAAGATACTGCTGAGCATAGTCTTAATGACTTGGTTGGTTTCAGGGGTAAACTCAGACAATTTAATCATCGCGCGGTTACCCGCTGCCAGCGCAGTTATCAGCGGCCCTACAGAGAGCATGATGGGGAAGTTCCATGGCACGATAATACCAACGACCCCTAATGGCTGGTAATGAACTTTGATTTTAGCTGGCGCTAATAATAAACCCGCGTGACGAGAGCTAGGCTTCATCCACTTCTTAAGATGTTTTAGGCTGTAATTAATGTTGTTAATACAAGGCATGATGTCAGAGATCATGCTGTCATCTATTGAGCGGTTGCCGTAGTCGCGGTTTAGGGCTTCTACGAGTTGGTCTTGATAGTTAAGTATGGCGGCTTTAAGGCTTTTGAGATGTTCAACTCTGGCGTCATAGCTTGGTGCGGGTTGATTTACATAGCAGCTACGCTGTTTGATTAGCATCTGTGAGAGTGGTTGAGCAGTCTTATTATCGATATGCAAATTCATTAGCTGAGCTCCAGAGGTGGCTTTAAAGTAACCGACTGATTAGTCGGTCTAATGATAATGAAGTTTTGTTTAAAGAGCAAATATCAGTTTAAATCGTGACCGAGATCAAATTTAATCATCGTGAGAGTTCTAGAATTGAGGTAAGTAAAAGCAAACATTATTCATAAAAAAGGATCATCAAATGAGTCAAGATAGACATGGTGTATCAGTTGGAATTGAGCGCAGTGGTAACACGTTTTACATGACGTTTGTTGCTGTTGGTAAGCTAACCCATGAAGATTATGAATACATGGTTCCTATGCTTGAATCTGCGATTGCAGGTGTTGAAGCCCCAGAAATCAATCTGCTTGCAGATATCTCTGAACTGGATGGTTGGGAGTTACGCGCCGCATGGGATGATCTAAAGGTCGGCATTGCTCATGGCAAAGCGTTTAAGAAGATAGCGATTGTCGGTGAGGGGCGCGTCCAGCATTGGATGGCAAAAATTGCGGATTGGTTTACTCCTGGCGATGCTAAGTTCTTTGAGCGTAAAAAAGAGGCGCGTGAGTGGCTTAATGACTAACCTTAATGTGAGGAAATAGCGTTACGTTACGTTTTCGTGATTACATAAAATAATAGTATTAAGTCTTTGCCATAACGCAGTATTTATCATGGCGATAGCAAGCGAATAATGTTTGGAGGAAATAATTATGCGTAGTCGTCAAATCTTATGTCCAACGGATTTTTCAGACACTGCTTCTCATGCACTAAAGTATGCGATAGAAATGGCGAATCTATATCATGTGGGTCTACGTATCGTGCATGTCATTGAGCAGCCAATGGGGGTTGATAATTATCAAATTCTTACCGTCACGCCTGAAGAGCTCACACAGAGTATGGAAGACAACGCTGCTGAGAATATGAAACAGTTATTAACCGAGCTCAATAGTGAGCTTTCAGTTGAGTCGGTTATTCGTCACGGCAGCGCCGCTGAGCAGATCCTTAAAGAGGCCGAGGGCTCGGAATCTGGAATGATAGTCATTGCCAGTCATGGCCGCACCGGACTGTCGCATTTTTTACATTCTAACGTTTCAGAAGCTGTGGCTAACCGTGCTCTGTGCCCGGTATTGGTAGTGAAATAGCATGCGATAAGATATCGCGCTAACCGTTAGAAGCATAAGTTGTTAGAAACATAGGTTGTTAGCGCATGCTAGTTGTTTGAAGCTAACAGAAAGTCGCTTTCTGTAAATTGTTTACTGTTGCTCTAATGCAGTGAGCCTTTGATGATTAAAGCAATCAAGCTCGTTAAGGTTTGATTGAGGAGAGGTTATGCGTACCCGACAAATTTTATGTCCGACGGATTTTTCCCTAACGGCATCTCATGCACAACGTTATGCGATTGAGATGGCAAACCTATATGGTGTGAGTTTACGACTGGTACATGTAATGAGTGAGCCTTTTAGTGAACATTATTACGGCATTGCAGTTGAATCAGCAGAGAAGTTAGAAAAGCAGATAGAGGTTGCAGCACGTGAAAATCTTGAGAAGTTACAGCTGCAGATCCAAGCGGAATTAAACCATGGTCTAACCGTGAAAACCGTAATGCGTAAAGGTGATACCTTAGAAGAGCTGCTTGAGGAGGCTGAAGTGGGCGAGGTGGGTATGATCGTTATCGCCAGCCATGGCCGTAAGGGAATTTCGCACTTATTAAGCCCTAATATCGCAGAAGGGTTAGCCAATAAAGCTAAGTGCCCAGTGCTGGTGGTGAAGTAAGCTTAACTTAACAAGCTTCATTTAGCCTCACACTGACTATTTGGGCTCAGATCTGACGATCGAAGCCTATTGGCAAATAAAGCCGCCTCGGGTAATGACCAGAGGCGGCTTTATTGTGCAGCTAAGCTTAAGGCTATGACTAAGCCTATAACTAAGCCTAAGTTTACGCTGGCGTCTAGCGGGCTGCATAAACATGCAGAGCTAAAAGCTTGAACCTGGCTGCTGTAAAAAGGCGATTTCCTCAGCGGTGGATTCACGCTTTAAAATTGCGTTTCTGTGCGGGTAGCGACCAAATTGGTCGATAATTGCTTTATGTTTAATTTCGAAATCTAAATTGCCCTGAGCGGCTTCTCGGCCAAATAACCTTAAGGCAACCTCATGTATGACTGATGATTCGCTGTGCATATAGGGCATAAACAAAAAAGGCACCTGTTTGCCCTTAAGTTCGGAGTCGATTTTAAGTGCTACCGCTTCTTGAGCAAGCACCAGCGCAATAGGATCGGCTGCAAAAGACTGTGGGGTGCCGCGGTAGATGTTGCGAGAGAACTGATCTAAGACGATGATTTCAGCCAATCGTCCCTCAGGTGTGGTGCGCCAATGATATAGCTCTCCTTGCATGGCAGCGGCTAATAAGTCTGCATATCGCTGCTCAATTAAGGCATCAAACTCTAGGTCTTTTATCCACCACTGCTTAGGTTCAATCTCTTCAAACCAGAAATGAATAATCATGTCAGGTGTCATGGAATGAGCTGGTATCTTTGCTGGTACAGGTGTGTTCATGGCTATATCCAATTTCGATGATCGTTATTAATCAGCGCAAGTGATCGCTCTGCAATGTCTCGCGCCACTGTGATTGAAATATAAGGCAGTTTTACTGTACCACTCGCAAGGCCAATTTCAAGGTTTGCTAAACCACTGCGTTTTTGATTTGGCGATTGAGAAATTGCAACATGCTGCACTTTGCTAAGTGCAATGAGTTGCCAACTATGGCCGAGTAAACCTGAGTGAAACCAAAGGTTATTATCTTTAAGTAGATAACCATACTGACGGTACTTAAGATAAATACCAAGGCTGAATAATCCAGCTGCAAGCCATAAAATATCGGTAAAGAGGTTTAAGCCTAAAAAGTAAGTGTTAATAGCGGGGACTAATAATGGTAATAAACCTCGACGCCAAAACCAACCTAAGTGGATCCCTTGATAGCGATTAGGTAGCTGCAGCGAGGTGGCTTCGATGCCGTTAAGCTGTGGTAATAAATTAGCAATATTTTTAACTGACATACTAGGGACAAGCATATTGCTGCTGCCTTGCTTTTCAATTTCATGTCCCTGGACTTGTTTAAAATACACTGTCCATAACTTAAGGAGCCTGCCGACTAGCGGTTGGTAGAATTTAATGACCTGGATGCGCTTAATTGCCAGAGCATCATTTTGTTTAGCAATAATACCGCCAGTACGGTGCAAAGTATTGCCGCTACGGCTGAGTTTGTAAGGAAAGTATTTCAGCACAGCTGAAGTAATCGATAGGATCGAAAATAGCAGGTAAAACAGAACTAAAGCGAGACAAGCAAACAAGATTTGTAGCAAAGTATGGCTGGCAATATTGCTGTCATACCAAGCTAAAAACAGCTGAACTTGCTGTAGGTTTTCCATTGACTCCCAGTCAAGTTGGCCAAAAATAGGGCCTAAAATGACCGCTAACCAAATAGCATTATTTTGATAAAATCCAAATAGCAGTAGCTGTTTTAAGCTTTTACAGCTAAGCGTATTAACCTGGTTAGATTTGTGTTGGCTTTGTGATGGGTCGTTAACCTGAGCGATTTCGCTTTGAGGTCCATGGGCATCATGCTCAGCCATTAACTGTTTTTTAAGGGCGAGGGCATCTTTATAATCAAGGGCTGACAGCTCCGCTTCATTATTTTTAGAGCCTGCGGTTTCAACAATAATGCGGTAGAGCCCTACAGGGCGAAAATATAACGGCTGCTCTAAGCGTACATTTTGGATTTTAGCAAATGGTAGCTCGTCCGCTTTTTTAAAGACAATGCCATGCCTGATGATGAGCTTGTCGACAGTCACTTTAAAGCGAAACTTGAGCCATTGCAGCACACTAAAAATAAAGATGGCACTAATAATCCCTGCAATGGCAATGATAACCCAATGGCTGCTAAAGCCTTTTTGCCACCCGGTATAAACGACAGGGATGATGGCATAACCACTGCTGAGTAATTGCTTTATGGCGAGCAAGGTAAAGCTGATGATTGACCAGGCTGAAAGCGACGACCATTGAGAGAATTTATGTGTCATCGCTATGGCCTTGCTGAGCTGCCATGTTCTTCTCGTATGACTCTTCTTTAGCCGCACTTGTTGTATCAGCGGCCAATAGTGAACTTTTCGTTTGGCTTGCTTGTGCTTGGTCTGGCTCAGGTTGCTGTAATTTAGTCTCTGCTGCGGCCTTTTGGTTCGCTTTAGCGGCCTGGGCTAACAAATGTTGGCGCAGACGTTCAGCGGTTTGCTGCTCTATGCCTGGCAGTTCTATTTCTGCTGAGCCGCTACCAGCACTGAAACATTTAATTGTGGCGAGGTTAAAGTGGCGCTCAAGCGGCCCGTGAGACACGCTAACGTGCTGCAATCTAGAATAGGGTAGCGAGGTGCGTTTAACCCACCAAAAGCCTTGCTGCATAATCAGTTCGTGGTCACAAACAGCATAAGCAAGGGACTTGGCATGTTGATAGCGTAGATAGCTCCCTAGGCTAATGATTAATAATGCTGTGGTGCTAACTCCAAGGATTTTTGTGAGGTAGAAATCACCGGGAATAATAATTATCAATGATGCGGCAACCAGTAATAAGCAGCTAAATATCAGGCTTTCGATATTCACTTGGGTGTAGTGCTTGGCATCGACGGGGTCGAGTGGTACTTGATCGAAGCTTAGCCAGTCACTTTCTGGTATCGGGGTATGGCTATTACGATTGATTGTAATGATAGGCTCTGACGTGGGCGCTTTTGCAGCTATAGGCACTGAGCTAGGATTATCAATATCTTCCAGCGCAATACTCGTCTGCTTCATGTCTGCAAGGTTTGAGGGGTGAGATTGATGTTTTATTGCTGCTTTTTGTTCAGGAGTCACTTCATGCCCTAGTTTACTGTCCGTGTCACTATTCATGTGTCACCGTTAACGTTATCGCTTTTTACCTTTCATCGACTATATCAGCATGGCAGAGGTTGTTGCTACAGCGAGACATATTTAGCAACATATTGTGATTTACTTGCCAGTGCGAGCTGTTTGCGACTTGTTATTTATTGTCAATGACGTACTTTATCGGCAATGCCCTTAATAATAAGAACCTTATGAGTCTCAACTTTACCGCATCTAAGCAGCAAAAGGCTTTGCTACGAAAGCTATATATTGCCTATCTGATCGACAGTGAAAGACATAACTTACTGTCTTTGCATAAGCTCACCGAAATGCCGCGTCGCACATTGCAAGACGCTATTGTTGCTTTGGCTGATCTCGCGATTGAGTGTGAGTTTGTGCAAGAGGGGGAGCGCAATAATGCCGGTTTTTACCAAATTAACCATTGGGGCGCCATTAACCGTGAATGGGTGGTGGAGCATTTATCCGAAATCGAAGCTCAACTTAACTAATCCAGCCAGAGGGAGCTTTCTCGCTCCCTAATCTCGTTTTTCTGCCTTTGATTTAACACAAAATTAAGCCTTGCTCATTACACTGCGCGATCCTTTGGCTAGCGTAGCGTTTGCTTGCGTGGTCTAGAGCAGTTTTATTGCCTTTTTAATCCCATTTTAAATAGGAGCACAGCGTGCTTGCGAATGTTTCTGGCTTACAGTCAAAACTCAAAAAAATTGATAACAGTAAGTTTTTTCAAGGCTTCATTATCTTCGTTATTGTGGTTTCTGCTCTGTCGATTGGCGCACATACCTACCACTTACCGAGTTGGATGGAGAGTAGCCTCGTGGTGCTCGATATCGGTATCACGGTGTTTTTTGCTATAGAGCTTATTATTCGCTTTCTTGCCAGTGACGGGCCGAAGCGATTTTTTAGCAATGGCTGGAACCTCTTCGACACCATTATTGTTATCGGAAGCCTTATTCCAGCTGGTGGTTCGGCGATATTGTTAGCGCGCCTATTACGTATTTTCAGGGTGTTGCGTTTAGTCTCGATGATCCCCGAGCTACGAATGCTGGTGAACGCCTTGCTTAAAGCCATCCCCCGAATGGGCTATATCGCTTTGCTCATGTTTGTGATTTTCTATATATACGGCGCTATAGGCAGCATGTTCTTCGCTCACATTAATGATTTCTTGTGGGGAGATGTGTCCGTTGCCATGTTGACGCTATTTAGGATCTCTACCTTCGAATCATGGACATCGATAATGTATGAGACGATGGCGGTGTATCCATTGAGCTGGGTGTACTATTTAAGTTTTATCTTTTTAACGGCGTTTGTATTTTTAAATATGATGGTGGGTGCTGTACTGGATGTCATGACCCAAGAAACCGCGGCGATGCGCGGTGAGCAAGAGCCTCAAGATCCAATGGATAAGCCAGCGAGTGTTGCCGATGTAGCAGAGCTTAAGGGGCAGATTGAGGAGCTAAAGGGGTTATTGTTGAAGAAGGCCAGCTAAACTGAACAGGGTTTAGATAAATTGCACTATTCATATTTTTTCACAATGTTGGTTTTTTAGTTCATATCTACTCTCAAGGTCATTAATAACTTGAGAGTAAGATTTTTACCTAAGCTCAGATTATAAAATCGTAAATTAAAAGCTGTGATTAATAGCTTTAAATTAAAACTTAGATCGAAAACAGTTGGGATGATGATTATGAAATTTACACATGCGATTATGCTTGGTGGCCTAGCGATGGCGAGTATGGGCTCAGCAGTAGCCGCCGATGACAACGAACTTTTCGGTGGTCAAATTAGCGGTAATGTTAAGTTTGCAACTGACTATGTATTCCGTGGTGAATCCGAAACGATGGATGGCGACGTACCTGTAGTACAGGGGACTTTGGGCTGGGGCAATGATGATGGCTGGTACGCAGGTGCATTTGCGTCAAACATTAAGTTTGCCGATCCAAACCTTGAGATCGTAACTGCGCCATATATCGGTAAAGCGGGTGCCTTCGGAGATAGCGGCTTTACTTATGACGTAATGGTATTTTCATATCTTTATCCTGGTGCTTCCTATTCAAACTATACCGAATTATGGCTGCGTGTTGCTAAGCAATTTGGTCAGGCAAATGTTCAGCTTGAAGTCACACCGACATTAGACGATTGGTTTGGTGTTGATGGTTGGCAGGGTGTTAACTATGCTGTTCACCCAAGCTATGCTTTCAATAATGGCGTTAAGTTATCAGGTTCACTCGGTTACCAAGACCTTGATGGTGAAGGCGCCGAGGGCTGGACTCACTGGAACTTGGGTGTCGAAGCTAACTATGTAGGCTTAACTTTCGACCTTAGATACCATGGTAGTTCAGTTGGTGACTCTCACTTAGTTTATGGTACTCAAACTGAAATCTTCGATGACCGTGTCGTGTTTGGGGTCAGTAAAAGCTTCTAATGACATTGCTATTTTGATGAATTAATCACTACTCGCTAAAAGCCAACTTAAATTAAGTTGGCTTTTTTGTGTCTTATTTGTCGCTATAACTTGTGGCTATCTGTGACTTCCCACCTCAACGGCTCGCTTTACGTGTTAACTTGTGTATATTATGTGCCGCGTTTAAGCAGACACTTTTTATAGATAAAAGCGGTTTAGGGTTGAGGTGATATATGGGTTACCGAGTACTAGTTGTCGATGATGAAGCTGTCATTAGAGCTAGATTAAAAGGTTATTTTGAGAAAGAGGGCTATGAAGTGCTCGAAGCTCAAGATGGAGACCAGATGTGGCGTGAGTTTGAACGCCAACATATCGACTTGGTTATGCTTGATATTAATTTGCCCGGTGTTGATGGATTGAGCCTTGCGCGTGAGTTGCGTAGCAAGAGTCATGTGGGGATCATTCTGGTTACTGGGCGTGATGAAACCATAGACAAAATTGTTGGCCTAGAGATGGGCGCAGATGACTACGTCACCAAACCTTTCGAGCTAAGAGAACTGTTAGTTAGGGTAAAGAACTTACTCTGGCGCATGTCACTGGTGGCAAAGGCGGTTGCAGATAGTGCAGAGCAAGATGACCCCAATGACAATATCATTGCCTTCAATGATTATGTGTTAGAGCTTAATAGCCGGCAATTGACCCATAACGGTGAGCAAATTAAGTTAACTAAAGCCGAGTTTGAACTGTTAACCGCCTTTTCATTGCACCCGCAGCAAGTGTTATCCCGTGAGCGTTTAATGCTACAAACTAGCCACAGAGATCAAGACGTTAACGACAGAACCATAGATGTGATCATTCGTCGACTGCGTAATAAGCTATCAGCTGAGCTCTTTGTCACCATCCACGGTGAAGGCTACTTATTTGCCGCGAAAGTGAAGGATTAATACCTAATTAGGCATTTTGTTATTTGAAGGTTTTGTCCTGGAACCGCCATTAATGGTGAACTTTCGGCTTACACTGGTTTTAGGGCAGAAGCGGAGCTAAAGGTCAACGCTAGACGGTATTTCAGCGCTAATATCGTGACGTTTAGCCCTACCTTTTTATAGAACTACGCGGCAGCTATCTCAGCCTTATATAGCTGTTTTGTACTAGACAGTCGACTAAGCGCTCTGCTTTTACATGCTTAAATTTAAGCGGTGATGCGAGTTTGCCAAAAAGCGGAATACCTTCGCCGAGTAATATCGGGATCGTGGTGATGATGAGCTCATCAATCAAGTCCTCCTGTAAGAAGCTTTGAATGGTCTTGCCGCCGTCGATATACAGGTTGTTATAGCCTTGAGCCTTAACTTGCTTTAGCACCTCGTTAAGAGGGCCATTCACTAAGAATACCTTCCCCTCTAATGCATCGGGTAATGCTGTTAATGTATGACTTAATACAAAAACGGGCTTAGTATAGGGCCAGTCTATGCCAAAGCTGAGCACGATCTCTAATGTATTTCGTCCCATTATCAGTGCATCAACTCCGGTCATAAAGTCGCTGAAACCCAAGTCTGAACCATCGGGATTGGGGATATCATGTAACCAGTCAATTTTGTTATTTCTGTCAGCAATAAAGCCATCAAGACTGGTTGCGATATAAACGATATTAGTCATATAAACTTCTCAATTAAGCATCTCATTTAAAATTCGCCGTAGTCCGTAGTCCGTAGTCCGTAGTCCATAGTCTATAGTCTATAGTCTATAGTCTATAGTCTTGCAGGTATCAACTCCATACGCCCATGATAATCTCAAGCTTATAAAGTCGTTGTTCTATTAGGCTCAATATTCAATGTTTACTCGGTAAATCGGGTAATAGTCCGCTGGAGGTAAACTGGTCTCGAGCACATTTTTGCTAATATGGCCTGGGTAAAGAGTGTGGATTTTGGGGCCGATATCACCGAAGGGTTTAGCCCCTTCAAGTTCTCGTACTGTAATGTCGATAGCCAACTTTCCTTGCAGAACCACCTGATCGTCGTTACTAAACTCCACTTTATCACGATAAATTCCGCGCAATATCGCTGGGGATAAATAGCTGCTGATAAGCTTTACTTTATCGGTTAGCTGATACTGACGCAGCATGCTAACCCCCGCCTCTATGGCTACAGCACTACCTAAAATATAATCTGGAGTTTGCTTACTGAGTAGGGACTCTAATTCATCACGGTACAGGTTGCGATTATTGTCGGCGTGGTGAATAGCGCTAATGCTAACTAAGCTGCCTTTTAACGCTGCAGATAGGCCTTGCTCAACAAGGTCGCTGCCACCTAATTTATCTGGGCCAGTTAACAAGGCAAGGTTGGCAGGCTTGTGGGCCTGTTGTTTAATATAGTGACCAGCAATATAGCCCATCTGATACCAGTTAACACCGATGCGAGTATTGATTTTTTCGTGAGCCAGCCGATTAACCAGCGCGATAACGGGTTTATTAATTGGGGCCTGGTAAAGGTCTAAAATATCGGGGCGAACACCACCGAGCAAAATCGCGTCAAAGTTGTGTTTCATACAGTTATCGAGCTGGCTTAACTGCTTGTCTACGCCGTAATAACCACCGGCTTCGAATAGCGCCAGTTCGAGATTTAATTGCTTTGCTTGTTGCACTAATCCGTAGTTAATTCCGGTCCAGTAGGTGTCTTTTAGGTGAGGTACGAGCGCACAAATTCGCCATATTTTTTTAGATGAGGTGAGCGGTATGAGTTCGATTGCAGTCCTTTGCTGCTGTATGCTCTCAAAGGGCGTTCTTTGCTCTAATAACCAAGGTGAGGCTGTTTCTGCGGCGGTTAAAAGCGGGCTTAACAAACATAAGCCAACAAAGGGTAACAAACGCTGCAGCAGAATTTTTACCATGGTTAACATCCCTATGAATCGACTGAATAAGCGATTAATATTGTACCAGCTTAACAGATAACAGTGAGTGTATTGTTTTTGCCAAAATCACCTTTGCCTAAATTATCCCTATCAACAAAAAGCCTAACAGGTCGCCTTATGCTGGCTTTTGGTTTGCTAGCCTTATTATTGCTGCTGCTGGTTAGCCTAGGGAGTATTAGTCTGCGTTGGGTTCAAGAGGCAGATAAATATTTATATAACCGCGCGTTACCTGCATCAGAAGCGGCCAGTGAGTTGGCTCTTTCGAGTAATGCCTTAGCTGAAAATGCAAAACAATTAGGCCAGACACAAGATGAGTCTCAGCGTCAGTTTGTGGGGCGTAAGTTGTCAATTGAAAGCGCGACCATGGTTGGTGCAATTCAGATCCTCAAGGCGCTAGAGGTGAATTTCGACTTAAGTCTTGAGCAAAGCGCATCGGATATTATTGTCGACATTTCAAAGCTGGGTGAGCAGGTTGGCCAACGTATTGAGGTAGCTTACAATTTAAAAATGCAGGGCAAAGAGTTAGTCAATGCGGCCAATAAAAGTACCGAGTTACTCTTGGCGGAGCTCGCTATTGTTGATTCGGGTATTTTGTCTAAGCTGAGCCTAGCTTACCCCGAGGCGGTAGGCGCTGAAAAAACTGCGCAGTTACTCGATACATTGATTGAGCAAGATTTAGATACTCAAGAACGCCTCAATCGCGCGTTAAAAATAGTGCATAACATTGCGCTTATGGGGCAGATGTTCCAGTCTCCAGAACTGGAGTCCGGTATTTATAGTCTGCTGGGTAACATGAGCAGTCGTACCACTCCTGTGGTGCGCGACCTCTCTTTTCAAAATCGTGTACCTTTGCAGCTCCCGGCTAAACCTCTTGCCAGCAGAGGGAAAGCAGTGGCTGGCACATTTGGTGATGTTGAGAAAAGATACCTTTCTTCTCTGACAAGTCTAACGGCCATTATTCGTGACCCTAATCGCGCCAAAGCCTTATCTAAGCAATTTTCTCTACTGCAAAAGTTACCGCAAAGTATGATATTGCAACAGGAATACACCCAATACAATCGAGCGCAAGAGCTGCAACTACAACAGATAACCGACAAACTGGATGTACTCAATAAGGTGGTGGCGAATGCCATGCAGCAGCAACGTTTAGAAGCTGAGAATGCCAGAAATGCCTATCTCAAGCAGCTAAGTTGGTCAAAATTGGGCCTGTGGGTGACAGGGCTATTGATGTTTTTGGTGATCTTTTTTGTGGTCTACAGAGTTATTTATAAAGGCATTGCACTTAAGCTTGATGCGGCGACTAAGGCGTTGGCCCAGCTGAGCCTTGGCAATACAGCAGTAACCATTGATACCCAAGGTGATGATGAACTCGCCGCGATGGCGAGTGCTATTAAAGCGTTTAAACAGAAAACTGACCATAACCAAAAATTACAGGCTGAATTACGTGATATCGCTGCCGAATTGTTTGAACATAAACAAGCGTTGGAAGCTAAGGTTGAGGCGAGAACACTTGAGCTTGCGGAAGCGAATATTCAGCTAGATAAAGAATCCAAAGGTCATGTGTTAGCCCGTGATATGGCTGAGCAAGCTAATCAGGCTAAGTCGCTGTTTTTGGCGACGATGAGTCATGAGATCCGTACGCCGCTTAATGGTCTACTGGGTACCTTAACCTTGCTTGGGCATTCTAACTTGCCAGCTGCTCAGCAACAGATGTTAGCACTCTCTCAATATAGCGGTACCTTGCTGCAAACCGTGTTGAACGACATTTTAGACTTCTCTCGCTTAGAGCAGAGAAAACTCGCTAATGAACCGCGCGCGGTCGATATTAACGAGTTACTCGAGCAAGTGGTGGCAATTATGCTTGCCGGTGCCGGACTTGCTGGATTAACGCTGCGCTCCAATCATGCAGGCTTACCTCAATGGGTTTATATCGATGGGCCCAAACTCAGGCAGGTATTGCTTAATTTATTAGGCAACGCGATTAAGTTTACTCCTCGAGGCATGGTTGAGCTCACGGTTGAAGCTAAAGACAGTCAACTGCTGTTTACCGTGCAAGATACTGGTGTTGGTATTGATGCTAAAGCGATGAAAAAGCTTTTTAAAGCATACAGTAATGAGTCGAGTAAAGGCCGGGACCGTGGTACAGGTTTAGGCTTAGCTATTTGTAAGCAGCTTGTGGAATTAATGAATACCGGTGCAGAGACTGAAAATCATGGCGTCTGGGTAAAGAGTAAGCTGGGTAAAGGCAGTACCTTTGGTTTTTCACTCCCATTAATGCGTTGTGATAGACCCGATATTGAACTGCAAGCTACGGCTGTGCATGTTGAATCCAAACATATCTTAGTGATTGAAGATAATAAAATTAACGCCATGGTAGCTCAAGGCTTCTTAGCCCATTTGGGGCATACATCAGTATTAGCCCAAAGCTGCGAAGCGGCGCGGAAAATTTACCATCAACAAAGCGCAGAGCAGTTTGACGCCATCATGCTCGACATTCAACTTGGCGACGGTTCTGGGGTCGCATTATTGGCAGAGCTGCAGCAGGTGAATAAGCAGGCTCAGCATCAGATAGAAATTGCCGCATTTACCGCGCAGGTGCAAGCTGATGATATAGATAACTACCATGAAAAAGGCTTTAACCTAGTCTTGATGAAACCCTTAGACATGCAAGCCTTATCAAACTGGTTGGGGGAGGCAGAGCCATCAGCAGGTAAAGAGCCATCAGCAGGTAAAGAGCCTTCAGCAAGTATAGATCCGTCAGCAAGTATAGAGCCATCAGCGGGTAAAAAGCCTTCAGCGAATATAGAGCCATCAGCGGGTAAAAAGCCTTCAGCAAGTATAGAGCCCTCTGGGGGCAAATACCCTTCACCTTTTCAATTGCTCGATGAAGTCCAGTTAACTCAAGACTTAACTTACCTCGGCCTAGAAACTGTAATAGAGCTAGCAACGCTTTATCAAGACACCAGTCAGGTGCATTTTGACAATTTATTCAAGGATGATTCACTCAATAACAGGTTACTCAAAGACGGTGTCGATATTGGTCATATATTACATGCCCTAAAAGGGAGTAGTGCCAATATGGGCTTAGGTGAGTTATCAAAGCAGTGCAAGGCACTTGAAAAGTCCGGCTTAACTCTAAGCGAGTATCAAGCCAGCGAGCTTGAAATGCTCAAAGTATTATGGCAAGCATCAATCGCCCAATTACAGGCTTGGATAGAGCAGCAAAAATCTGAGCGTAACGGTTTGTAAAAGTGCAATCAATTAAGGTTCGCTGCTCGATTAGCAGATGATTAACAGACATAAAAAAGCGTGAGAGAACTTAAGTTCACTCACGCTTTTTATGGACGGTTTTTAATAGACGCTTGGTAATAGCTTTGGGGTTAGCTTAATTCAGATGCTAACCATTCGGCATCAGACTTAACCCAAGAATAGGTGAGTCTTGCCAAAGCTTGATAGAAGTTACCATGATCAACTTCGGTGACTTTAGCCACAAAGTTATTTAGCCAATTAGCTAAGTTGTCTTGAATAAAGCTGAGCTGAGCAGCGTCATCACTATGGGTACAAAGGTGAGCGACATAAGCCAAGATCACCGCAAGGTGATCGGCAGGCTCTGGAAACTCGCTTTGTACTTGTAGCTGACTCTGCTTCAAAAACTCACTCATCTGCTGATGCTGCTCACCAAAGAGCAGTGGCTCATCGCCTTTTCTTGCTGGCTTGTTGTCTAAATACAAGCTTGCGTAGGGCGATGCACTGAATTTAGTGCCAACTAAGAACAAGCCACAATAATCAGCAGCAAGTTCTAGTAGTGCCTTATCGGTGTTAAGCGTAGCAAGCTCTGCAACCAAGGTATTTACATCGGCTTTAAAGGCGCTTTCACTGCTCAGTTGTGCCCAGAAAATCTGCGCTTGCTCACTGGTTAAATTATGCAGTGTTTTATGATCAATTTCTTTCGCAAACAATGACGAAAGTAATTGATAAATAGTGCTTCGAACCTGATTAACTGGGTTAACCTCTATTGACTCTGCGTTTACAGCATCTGTACTCATAGTGCTATCTCAACCGGACCACTGAATGAACTGACTGCAGGTACTTTACCTTGATACTTTTCGTAGTCAACAAGGCAAGTATAAGCAGAACAAGCCTGTGCAAGCTTAGAGGTACCGATATCTAGTGTTAGGGTATTTGGATCGCCATAACTGTCTAGCGCGCCAATTTCTGCACCACCTTCTTTGCTACCATCTTTGCCAACCGGCCCATACCAAGCACCCTCTTGAATACGGATAACGCCTTCAGGGAACTTATCCGATACTACGGCACCGGCAATAAGCTGACCACGGTCGTTAAATACACGTACAATATCGCCAGATTTAATGCCGCGTTTCTTGGCATCTTCTGGGTTTAAGTATACTGGCTCACGCCCTTTAACTGTGTAGGTTTCACGGAACTCGGTTGATTCACACATTTGTGAATGCAAGCGTTTGTCCGGATGACAAGACTGCAACCAAATTGGGTGCTTCTTAGAACCTGGACCGCCATGACTACGTTCAACCTTTTCCATCCAAGTTGGGTGGCCTGGGCAGTCATCATATTTGTAATTAGCTATTTTACGGCTGTAGATCTCAATCAGGCCAGAAGGGGTACCTAATGGATTGATCTCTGGGTCGTCTCTAAATGCCTGATGGCGAACCCAAGGTTTACCTTCACCAAAGTTTACATAGCCAGCTTGCCAGAACTCTTCAAATGATGGCATTTCAAACTTGCCTTTATTCGCCGCTTTACAATCGTTGTATAGCATCTCTAGCCACTGATGCTCAGTCATGCCGCGAGTGTACTCTTGTGCTTTACC
This sequence comes from Shewanella sp. 125m-1, assembly GCF_052977065.1. NCBI lineage: Bacteria > Pseudomonadati > Pseudomonadota > Gammaproteobacteria > Alteromonadales > Shewanellaceae > Shewanella > Shewanella sp. 125m-1. The sequence continues at coordinate 50,392 of NZ_JBRILT010000003.1, read as the reverse complement.
TTCGCCTAACAGTGCTGCAAATCGAGTGAATATTTCAAAATCTGACAGACTCTCGTATAGCGGCTCGACCATTTTCTGCATGGCAAGCAAGCCGCGGTTAGCATAAGATCCGTAGACGTCGAGATCGTTACGTTCGAACGTGGTACAGGCTGGCAGCACGATATCAGAGAAACGACAAGCTGCAGTCCAGTTCATATCGATAGACACAATACACTCAAGCTTGAAGAAGGCTTCCTTCATGCGGTTACGGTCTTGGTGGTGGTTCCATGGGTTGTTACCAGAGAACACCATCATCTTAATGTCTGGGTAGGTGACCTTAGAGCCGTTTGCATCGATGGTTTTACCTGGTTCAAGAATTGAGTCAATCCAACGGGCAACAGGAATAACACTACTTGCACCTTTAAAGTCTGTGCTATCAAAAAGTTGCTTTTGGCCATCGTCAAGGTTACGTGGAAACGCACCTGGCGCCGCGGCACCTGAAGATGGAATACCAATACCTGAGTAATGGTGGCCATAGCTAATACCGCCGCCAGGCAAACCAATTTGGCCTATCATGGTCGCAAGTACCGCAGACATCCAGTATGGCTGCTCACCATGCTGTTGACGCTGTACACACCAACCCATCAAAATTTGAGTGCGGGCCTTGGTCATGACTTTTGCAAGATCACGGATAATCTCTGGTGAAACACCACAAATTTTTGATGCCCATTCAGGTGTTTTTTCAACACCATCAGTTTGGCCCTTTAGATAAGGTAAAAACTTGTCAAAGCCTAAGCTATAGCCTTCGATAAACTCATTATCGTGTAGGTTTTTTTCTACCATTTCATGGGCAATAGCCAGCATGAATGGCACGTCGGTTTGTGGGTTTATGTATAAATGCTCACAACCTAGGTATTTCTGTGTTTTGGAAACAACAGGGTCGATACTGATAACACGGATCTCGCCTTTAGCAACCTTCTCTTTTAACTGAGCAAGGTAGGCATATGATTCATGGGTTTCAGCATTCCAGCCAACCTGTAGGTTTTTGTATGGATCATTTGACCATAAAATAATCGTTTTAGAGTGTTCAAGGATCAGTGACCAAGAGGTACCTTGTGCATACACTTCGGTAGAGCCTAAGACGTAAGGCAAAATAGTTTGCCCTGCACCTGTTGAGTAGTCACCGACTTTTTTAACAAAATTACCGTGCATGGCGACTGCGCGCTGCATGTGGCTAGTACATGAGTGCAGCTGACCGGTTGCACGCCAACCTGTTTGTCCAGCGTGCAGTCCTGATGGACCATATTTTGTTTGAATAAGATCGAGTGAGTCTTTAAACAAGCCAAGTGCTTTGTCCCAGGTCACACGAACAAAGCGGAAGTCACCACGTTGTTTAGTGTCGCTTTGGTGACCTTTTAATAAAAAGTCTAAGCGAACCATTGGGTAGCGAATACGTGATTCGTTATAAACTAACCCTTTAATGCCGTTGATCATATCCGTTGGATACATATCGGTATCGAAAGGAATAACCTCAGAGATCACGCCATTTTTACGCTTCATCTTGAACGCACCCATGTGCGAACCTGTTGTAAGCCAGCCGTCACTTGCATCGGCACCTGATGCTGCTAACGCATTGAGAGGTGCAAGTACTGATGATCCGCTAAGTACGACATAAGATGTTCCTACTAAGCCTTTTAGAAAGTCTCTTCTGTTCATTGCATTATGTCCTATTAGTGAGCCGACTTATCGAAAGTTGATGAATGCTCTTGTAAATACTTCTGCACCAAAGCTTGCGTATCTTGATCCATGTTGACGAATGCGATCATGCCTTGGAACATGCCTGGCCAAGTATTTGCGTCAAAGTGGGCAGGTGCTGGTTGAGTGTGACATACACTACAGCTGGTATCGTATGTGCTACGAGCGTAATCCCATAGTGGCTGTAGATCAGATAATAAGTAGTCAGTATCTGTCCAAATGTCAGCTTCTACACGTTGCCAAATTAGGCCCGTCATAGGATCTTCTTTCTCTTCGAATGTCTTAATCACACCTTCTTCTAGCGCAGCATCTTTAGTGAGCTGAGCTGAAAGGATATTTAAGCCAAAGTCGTAATAGATCACGCGGCCAGCACCGATTTTCTTTCTCCAGCCGTCAATACCAATCTTGGCGCGAGTACCCACAACTTCAAGCACTTTGACCTTAGTTGCGATATTTAGCGTACCCGCTTCAACGTCAGTTTTATCGTTGAAGAATAGTGGCTTGGTTAGCGCAGTGAAGTAGCTTTGTCCTACTTGAAGACCGCTAATGCCACGACCGACTTCAGCAATCAATTCAGGTGCACGAGCTGTACCCATGTCAGGTAGCGTATGTGCAATACCCTTATGGCAGTCAACACAACTTTGGTCTGTCTCAGCAGCGCGCTTCATTTGCTTAACTGCAAGCTTAGACATGGTGTCCCACTTCATTGAATCGTAGTTATGACAGTTTTTACAGGCTGCAGACTTGTCACGGTCAAATCGTTTCCATTCGCGGCTCGCCATTTCGAGGCGTTTCGCATTGTACTTTTCAGGCGTATTGACCGTATTGAATAACCAGCCGTATACATCGTGAGAGGCTTCTAACTTACGGGCAATTTTACGGCCATAGTTATGTGGTACGTGGCAGTCTGGGCAGGTCGCACGCACGCCAGAATTGTTAGAAAAGTGCACCGTTTTTTTCAGTTCTTGGTATGGCATGCTTTCCATACTGTGGCAGCTGATACAAAAAGCTTCTGTGTTAGTTGCTTCAAGTGCAGTATTAAAGCCTCCCCAGAAGATAATACCCATTAGGAAAGCTGAAATACTTACAGTGCCTAAAGTCAGATATTTAGCCGGTTTAGTTAGTGTGCGCCAGATGTTAAGTAACCATCTCATAACGGCATCCTCTTAATAGAATTTAAAATAAGTTGTTGAAATTAGTGAGATGGAACGCCTGTAAGTGTCAAGGTTAGCCAGACAATTAAGCCGTATACGCTAACCAAGGTAACGCTTAGCGCAGGGAATAAAATAAAGATGATAAAGCCTAATGCTTTTAGCTCATCTTTTTTGCTACTAACTTGTTCTTTTGGGGGGCATTGCTCAGTCATGACCGTGTGCTCCAGCTAATCCATATATTTTGATAGGCTAAGTATAGATAGATATTGTGAATAGTGATGGAGAGATCAATGAATGAGATAAGACAACTTATGACAAATTATGAACAGATCTCCACCTAACTTTAAAATCAGAATCTAGAAATAAATCAAATGCTAAACAATATGGCGCTAAATGAGAATTGCACTAATGGCTAGTATTAGTGCAATTTCTGAAAGGAAGTGGCAGATAAGGTAAAGATGTGACTTATTGAGTGAGGATTATGTAGATAATAAAGCCAATCCAACTCAATGTGAGCAGTCCCCAAGGCAGGTACGGACTTGCTGCGCGATCTTCAATGTTACTGTGGTCATGATCTTGCTCACTGGCTTCACGCGCTTTACTTCTTAAGTCTTGTTTACGGGCTTTATCGCGCTCTCTTGCCTTACCCTTTTGCAATTTTTTATATTCGGCGATGCCTTTTTCAATCCCCTGGGCGATGAGTTTGGTTTGATCTTTGCTTTGCCCTGGCTTTTGAGTCGCTTTAGCCATTTTCATCGCTTCAGTTTTGCTTTCGGTTGAAATTGACGGTTTTGACATCGGTGCTTTTGAGTTAGTACGCTTTGGGGTTGCTGTTGCCATAGATAAATGAATGCTTAGCTAAGAATATGCGCACTATATCAGCTCTTTAAACAGATTGCAGTGCGCGTAATGGTGACATAAGCCTTGGTTTAGGTTTGGGGAAAATGTAGCCTAGCTGGCAGTTGCATGATTAGGCATTGCAACATGTTTGGGTTTTGGAACGGTACTATTAATCGAATGCCCTGCTGGTTCAAGAGGATTTTCTGCAAGATACTCAAACAAACCCGTTTGCATATTAACATTCCAAAAACGTCCGGCTAATGTAAGTCTTAACTCACTTGAAGTGAGCGTCGCTAACCCATTTTTTTGCCACTCGCTAAACAGTGGCTGTAGGTGAGTGACCATTTCAACAGACAACAAATTAAGTGTTAGTTTACCGCTATCTAAGCCACGCTTAAATATGGCATCTAACTTGGCTGATGGGTTAGGGCTCATCAACATACCCGGCACCTGCACTGGGTTATTTTGTACAGAGGAGGTATCGCTTGATATTGCTGGAGTCATCACTACATCATGAGCTAGATGCCACTGTTTAAGATCTCTGCCGTTCATACAACCGTGGCCGTGAATACTGCCGCCTGCACCTGCGCCAAAAGGTAAGATCTCTATGCCACTTTTTGCCAAGCTATTATAAACGCTGCGCTCACGGCTATCTCGGCGCCAGTGGCAACTAGATAATCGTTGCCAATTTAGTGATTCAAAGTGCGCGGCACCACTGGCATACATATTGGCACGAGTTTGACTGTCTGCTTGAAACTCGCTGAGGGCTGTACCCAGAATTTTGCCTTTTTCACGGGCGTGCTCAATACGAGTGCCACATAGACCAATCAGTTGATACAGATCAACGCCATGCACGCCACTATCAATTACTGCTTGTAGATCTTGCTGCCAAATATCTAAGGTTTGCCCTGGTAAGCCAAAAATCAAATCAATCACAATACTGGCGCTAGGGTGTTGCCTCAATTGCTGTAGGCGGTTAATTAAATAATCTCTATCATCAAAACGACCAGCAGCTTGGCGTACTTGGGTATCGAAGCTTTGCACCCCAAACGAGAACCGGTTGAAACCGTGTGCTATAGCGTTATGCCATTTATCATCATCAAAACCATTAAGCCTACCTTCTAGAGTGACTTCTGCCTTTTCAATTAGCGGAAATCGTCCAATGGCTTCGCCAAGTTGTTTGACTTCGTTGCTACTGATATCAGTTGGTGTTCCGCCGCCAACATAAACCGTATTAAAAGCTTGGCTCTGCACTAAAGGAGTATCAGCAGCGATTTTCAGTTGCTCCGTTAAGTGCTCAATGTAACGGCTTATCCGCTCTGGATTCGTGCCATTTTCGAAGAAATTACAAAAGGTGCAGCGCTTGCGACAAAATGGAATATGTATATAAAGCGCGCGTTCAGATGCTTGGCTGGGTTCTTGCCACCATTGTTGCCATTGAGTAGGCTCAAGAAACACCGGACGGCTGCCACTGCGACCGGCATGAGGTGCACTTTTTACTTTAAAAGCATGTTGCAGTGGGTCTGGGCTGGCAATACCTGTCATGGTTGGTGTTAAAATCATCGCAGTTCTCAATCAATAAAGTTGTTTTGATAATGATAATTATTACTATTTGGTGTTTTGTTGCGATTGATCAAGTTATTGGGCTTTGCAATGTAAAGGTCTCTGCTAAGAGCACCGTCGGCTAACGGCCTTATTTAGTGTGAGTGGAGCATAAAGATAACCGTGTGATGAGTATGGATATGATGCGTATCTGTATATTGCTAATAGGCGGTCTTAAATATTGTAAGTGATATGAGTCATTCGTAACCGGAATAATTAATACTGAGGCGGGTGTAAAATTAACTGCTAACGATAAACTAAGCCGTCAGTCAGCAGTTAATGGGTTGTCGTTATGAGCAAGCAATGGTGCGGTTGCGCATAATAAAGGCGCGGGTGTGATCGTAGATTAGGTTATAGGTAAAAGCATAAATGGTAATAAATACCGTTACACCTAAGTCCATAATCAATGCTTCTACGATGCCGATATTGAGAATGTAAGCCATTACCGGTATGGAAAAAAACAGCAAACCGACCTCAAACAAAGTGACATGAATGACGCGCATTTTTAACGGGCGCTTTTCTTTATCACCAGTCATAATTCGGTCGAAACCCCAGTTGAAGATGAAATTCCAAATCATCGCAATAGTGGCTACAGCTATCATCATTCCTGATAGTGACTTGATGTCGAAATCGGTAAAAATGGTTAAGCCGATAACAGATAATGTCACTGCTAGCACTTCAAACAACACTGAGTGAAATACTCGCTCTAAAATCCCCATGGTGTACTCCAATAAAAATATTAACGCTGAAAAGTGACGCTGATTATTACAAGAAATGCTAATAGAGAAAGTTAGTAGCTATCACAACTGGTGATAGCTTGTGGGAGGTGATATATTTGGCTGCAGATTTAAGATCAGTATTTGTATTGCGGTTTAGGCAGACTATAAGTTAGCACTGCTCGGTAGAAAGGCTGTGAAAGGAAAAGTGGCATGTATAGTTTTGAGCAGTTAAAAATCTTTGTTGCCGTGTGCGAAACTGGCTCGTTTTCTGCTGCGGCACGTAAGTTAAAGCGGGCGCAATCAGGGGTTAGCCAGGCAATTTCAAATTTAGAGATCGCCATTAATCAAGAGCTGTTTAATCGCGATAAAAATACCCCAGTATTAACTGAAAACGCTAAAGCGTTATTGCCAATTGCGTACTCAATCTTGCATCAACAGCAATACTTCGATCAAAAAGTTGAGTCGTTATCTAAAGTTACTGAGCATGAATTGATTATTGCTGTGGACGAAAGCCTAGTAAACGATGAGCTAGTGGCCATTATTGCAGCGTTAGCTGATAAGTTCCCAATTACTCAGTTTGAGATTATTGCCGCATCGACCTTTGATGTTGAAGAGCTGATTCGCCAAGGTAAAGCGCAGGTGGGGATCATTTATGCCGATGGTGAGCTTAAAGTGGATATGGACTTCTTTGTATTAGGGCAGGCGCGTTTTCTGACTATTGCAGCAGCTGAACATGATTTGGCCAAACTGACCTTGGTGCAGGACTCGGATCTAAAAAGCTATCGTCAATGTGTGCACCGCAGTTCAGAGCAAAAGGAATTGTGGTTTAGCTACGTGATAAGCACAATGGCATGGTACGCCAATACTCATCAAAACTTAGTTAGCTTAGTTGGCAAAGGAGTGGGCTGGGCGGTTGTGCCTGAATGGTTAGTGAAACAGAGAATTGAACGTGGCGAACTTGTAGCTTTGCCTGTAGCTCATGAATATCACGGTTGGTTAACCACGGTTGGCTGCTTGATATCGAGAAGTCATGGCTCTGGACCGGTGCTAGAAAGTGTAATTGAAAGTTTAAAGGCCTATTTCTTTAGCTATGATAATCCTTAATCTAGCGGTAATTTGATCTACTATCAAAGCTAACGAGTAGGCGTAAATTCGCAGGAAGTTAGCCTACCTCAACATGTTATCTAAACGCCTCATTCAAAATAGTTAGCCAGATTTCTTCGCTCCCTATTCATAACCGACATTTCATGGGTTTCAAGCTGTTGTAACTTTTCAGTGGACAGCGTTGATCGAGCCGTGCAGTAGTTTAGCTTGATATCTGCAATAGCCCGCGGCATATGAAATGCTGAAGTGACTAAGGTCATTTCATTAAATCTATGTTGCTCAACGATAGATTTAGCCAGCGTGGCATCTTCAAAGGTAAAGCGGCTGAGAGTAATATCGGTAAAGGCGCTGTTATCTACGCCTAACTAGGTTAAATAACGCTGGCAATAAATAGCATGTGGGGTGTCAGTTTGGTTAAAGTGCGCATCAAAGCCCCCAGTGAGTAACAGCATACTATTAGGCGATAGCTAGTATTATCTAAAAGCCGTTTGACAGCGAGCAAACGCGATGGCCAACAGATTACCTGAATCGGCATTGTGGGAGCTTAAAACAATAATTACTTGCTTCATGCTGTAAATAACTATAGCAGTTGGTTTTTTGCCGTTTTTGAGAGTCATTATCGTTGTCTGATAAAGCTATTTTGCACTAGGCAGTCAAGTAAGCGCTCGGCTTGAACATGCTTAAATTTAAGCTGCGTAGCAAGCTCGCCAAATAGGGATATCCCACCACCAAGCAATACCGGAATCGTAGTTATAATCAGCTCATCAATTAAGTCTTGTTGTAAGAAGCCTTGAATAGTTTTACCGCCATCAATATAGAACTCATTATATCCTTTAGCATTGAGCTGCTGGATAAGTTCTGGCAATGACCATTAACCAAAAACACTTTTCCCTCAAGCCCATCAGGCACTTGAGTTAGCGTGTTGCTCAGCACAAATACTGGTTTAGTGTAAGGCCAATCAACCCCAAAGCTGAGCACAATTTCTAAAGTGTTACGCCCCATTATCAGTGCATCAATACGCGCCATAAAGTCACAAAAACCAAGGTCTTAACCATCAGAGTTAGGCACATCATGTAACCAATAAACCTGGTTGTTTTTGTCAGCAATAAAACCGTCAAGGCTGGTGGCGATATATACGATATTTGACATAGTAAGCTCTGAATTTATTTAGAAAAACAGTGTACTTTAAGTGATGCAAAAAGCGAGTCTCCAGTAGGGCAACTATGACTCGTCTTTTAGGTTGAGAATGCTAATCGAAGTCGGTTTTTCTAGAACAGTAAAGGCGTTTGCTTACCGGGTTCCATGACCACCACGGGATCGTAATGCCACACCTGCCTTACTGTTTCTGGCGTTAAGGTTTCACTAGGAATGCCATCGCTGACGATACAACCATTTTCTAACACCACTAATCGGTCAGCATAGCGTGAGGCTTGGTTAAGGTCGTGTAGCACCACTATTACCGCATGATTTTGTTCATGGGCAAGGCTACGTGCCAAGCCTAATACACGATGTTGCTGGGCTAAATCGAGTGCTGAAGTCGGTTCATCGAGCAATAAGATCGGCGATTGCTCAGACTGTGCAAGCTGAGTTAGCACGCGCGCCAATTGTACTCGCTGTTTTTCTCCTCCAGAGAGGGTCGGATAGCTGCGCTCTTTTAAGTGCGAAAGCGCTACTTGTTCAAGCTGCTCAGCAACAAGCCTTTTGCCTTGTTGTTGGTTAAGAGATAGTGGATACAAGCCCATCTCCACTACCTCGCGTACCTTAAATGGAAAGGTGAGTGAGGCATGTTGCGGCAACACTGCCATAGACTTGGCTAGCTGTTGTCTGTCCCATGAACTAAGCGATTTACCATGAATTTTAATGTTGCCCGCCTCTACTTCAACGTCTTGGCAAAGGCTTTTGAGTAGGGTGGACTTGCCTGCACCATTGGGGCCTAGCAGCGCGGTCACCTCGCCGGCTTTAATTTGCAGGTTAATATCAGTAAGTACCGGTTTGTGACCAATGCGCACCGATAATTGGTTTACTTCAAGCACATTTGGCGCCGAGTTTGGGTTGTAAGTCTGCATAATGATTGACCTTAAACTAAGCGATGACGTTGCTTAAGTAGCAACACAATAAAGAATGGTGCGCCCAATAATGCGGTAACTAAACCAACGGGGAGTTCAGACGGCGGCACTAGTGAACGCGCACCGATATCAGCTAAGGCTAAGATTGCTGCCCCTAACATAGCGCTAAGGGGTAAAAGCTGTTTATGATCAGGCCCCACCATCATTCGCACAAGATGTGGCACCACTAAACCAATAAAGCCGATAATTCCGGTAGCAGCAACAGAGATACCAACGCCAATGGCGCATAGTACAATCAACTTTAGTTTGAGTTTGTCGACATTTAAGCCCAAATGGCGCGCCTCAGCTTCACCCAGCAGTAACGCATTAAGAGCTTTAGCGCTGCGGTTAAACTGCCAGCTTATCAATGTCAATGCGACTAAACTTAACATCACGTAATGCCACTGCGCTCCAGCAATAGAACCCATCTGCCATAAGGTCAGATCGCGAAGTGCCATGTCATCAGCCATATAGGTGAGTAGGCCAATACCTGCGCCAGTTAAAGCGGCGACTGCGACACCAGATAGCAGTAATAACACCACCGAAGTGCCACTCGGGCTGCTGGCAAGGCGATACACAATCAAAGTGGTGAGCAGGCCTGCAATAAATGCACTGAGCGCGACCATGTATTCGCCGCCTTGTGGAATAAGCACAATACAGATTGCCGCGCCTAATGCAGCGCCCGAAGACACACCAATAATGCCAGGATCCGCAAGCGGGTTTCTAAATAGTCCCTGCATCACTGCGCCGCACTGAGCCAAAATTGCACCGACAGTTAGCGCCAATAGAGTACGCGGTAAGCGTACATTATTGATCACTAGCTGTTCATGGGGAGCAACGCTACCTAGCTCTAATGGTGTAGCCCAATTCATGACGGCATGAAAACTTACAGTGGGGCTAATTTGCAGTGGACCAATGCTGACAGACATTAGGCTCGTTATCACCAAAGTGGCGAGTAAACTGGGCCAAAGCCAACGACGATTATCCATTATATTTCCTGCTCTTTATCTCTAGAAGCGATAGGGCTATGACAACTAATACCGATTAACACTTATAAAGTCGCTGGCCAATTTGTCGGCGGCTTCAATGGCACTTAACCCTAAACCACCAAGCAGTGCTTGTGGCTTGAGTGATTGAATATGTTGATTCTTACCTGCTGGAGTATGTTCAAGTAGTGGCATCTGTTTTAGCAGTTTGGCGACTGGATTTTGAATCTCTTTATCTGAGCGATTAGAGATCAAAATGACATCGGGTTGCAGTGACAAAATCCCCTCTTGCGACACAGATTTATAGCCACTAAATCCTGCAATATTGGTACCGCCAGCTAACTTGATAATGATATCTGCAGCGGTATCATCGCCGCCCACTCGTGCAGGCCTATCAGGTTGCATCAGTAAAAATAAGACTTTAGGTGCATCGCCTTGCTTTGCTATCTGTTGCTGCTTTTGCTCTATTTGCACAAAAGATTGCTGTACTTGATTTTGCAGTGTTTTAGCTTGTTCTTGGCGATTAAGCAGCTCACCCATTTCATCAATATTGCTTAATAATTGAGACTGAGTATAGGCATCTTGCAGTTGGATCACGTTAACTTTGGCACCGCTCAGCACATCAAGTGTAGCTTTAGGGCCCATAGCGTCGGTGCCCAATAACAAACTTGGCGACAGCGCTAGAATACCTTCGGCGCTTAACATACGGTGATAGCCCAGCTTTTTTACTTCATCATAGCCCTGTGGTAGTTGGCTGGTGGAGTCTACTGCGACTAATTCATCGCCAGCATCTAAAGCCAAGAGCAATTCGGTAACTCCAGCGCCAGCGCTAACTACCCGAGCTTGCAGCCCTGAATGATCGTGGCCTTCATGGGCAAAAGCGGTTTGATTAAATACCAATAGCGACAACAAGGCGCCTGCGAGCACGCATTGCTTGGGCCTATTTTTTAACAGTGGCTGTAACAGTTTTATATGTAACATGGGTAACTCCAAATAAATTAATACAGTTGGATTAGCTCGTTAGCTAATCAAAAAAGGGTGAATAAAAATAATTGACAACAGACTATTTCGTGTCGATTAAGGCTCCATCAAAATTTGGGTGTTACTGATGTTTTGTCGCTGCATAGCAGCCAGTAGCGTCATTAAAGGTTGTATTGGTGCGGTTTTATCGGCAGCAATAATCACTTTGGCTTTCGGTGAGACTTTAAAGGCTTTTGTTAATGCGGCTTCAAAGGCGCTAAAATCTGCGTAGCTTTCGCCATCAAGTGCCCAGTGCGGCTCACTTGCTAGCACATTAATCGCAATATGTTTCTCTTGAGATATTGCTGTCAGCTTTGAGTCTGTTTCGGTCGGTACATCCACAGGTAAGCTTAATAACTGGCTATTAGCTGTAAGCAGCAAAAACACCAATACGATAAAAATAATGTCGATAAGCGGGGTCAGGTCTAGGCCAATACTGCCAGTGCTTTCTTCTATACCTGCACAAATCATGAGTGCTGTCCTACAGTTTGAGCGCTTGTGGTATTGGCTTGAACAGTAGAAGCCGCTGAAACACGATTATTACAGTGAGCCTCTTTACAGGTCGTTGCTTTTGAGCATAACTGCGCCGCGCTGTCACTGCCGATGCTCAGTGCTTGATCAAAGCCTTCTAGCCATAAGTTGAGCAGGTTGAGCGCATGGGCGATTTTATTGCAACGACGATCAGCCCAGATAGTAAATAGGTGTGCCATGGTGATTGCTGGCAGTGCAATAATTAACCCTGCAGCAGTGGTGTTCATTGCTAGGCCTAAACCGGAGGCTAACTGCGATGGAGTAACAGGGCCATCGGATAGGCCTAGCTGGTTAAACATTTCGATTAAACCTAAAACGGTACCAAGCAACCCCAGCATAGGACTAATCACGCCGATGATTTGCAGGATCTTCAAGCCTGATAAAAGATTTGATTTTTGCTTTACTAACCAAAGCGATACTATCTCTTCGCGCATAGCTCTTGATTGATCACCATGACTCAACAGTAGCGCTGTGCCCTTGGCTAACATACTGCGGCCTTGGCTTATTTGCTCCATCAGTTGTTGTCTTTGCTCTGGCGTGGCACTGCGTGCTTGCTGACGCAGTTCTGTTAACCAAGTATCACGTTTAGGTAGCTCATAAAGCATTAGCGCTAGGCGCTCTAAGATGATCATTAAGCTTACAAATGCACAGATAATCAATGGCCAGGTTAGATCACCCAGTTGCTCTGATAGTTGTAGATATAATAGTTGAGACATTCACTTTCCTTGGCGAGACCTAAGCATCGCATTTACGGTAAAAATCAATACAAATAATGTTGCATTATCCCTTAAACACTACATTTTTAGAGCGTTACACCCTTAATGTCCGGCTATCCAAGCAAGACTGACTAATACGGGTTAATTGAGCGCAAACTTCACCGGTACTCTCACCGTATAGGAAAAAGCTGTTTGTGGTTTTGGTGCGGTAAATCGCCACTTTTCAACAGCGCTTAATGCGGCTTTATCGAGTAAGCGATAACCCGAGCTATCCACGAGAGTTAACGACAATTGTTCACCGATCTGGTTGAACATCACTTCAATAGTGGCTGTACCCTGAAAGCCGCGTTTACGGGCTTTTTTTGGGTAATGCGGTTGGCTTGGTGGTGCGGCAAATGTGGGCTGACTTAAGGCGACAGTTTGCTTACTCACACCTTGCTTGGCTTCAACTTTAGCTTGGTTGTGCGATTGAGTTTGCTCAACGTCTGTTGTTGGCTCGTCAGTGACTTTTTGATTAACGTCTTTTACGACTGGATTGCTCGCTGGCTTAGTGACGGATTGCGTTTTTTGCTGGGCAAGCTGAGTTGCTGTAGAGCTTGCTTTTACGGAAGTAGGCTTAACCTTTTGTGGTTCAGCTTTAGCAATAGGTTTAGTCGGCTGCTTTTCAGGTATTTTTTGTTGAGGGTTTATCAGCTTAGGCGCTGCAGGTGTTTCTGCTGCCGCTTGGCTGGCTAGCATAGCAATAGACAAACTTACTGCTTGGCTTGACCCCATCGCTGAACCTGTACTGAGTTGCAATTGGGGCGCAGTATTTTGCGATGCAAGTACGCCACCTTGGATTAATACAGTTAAGCAACCAAAAGCAAAATAACGTTTAGGTGTCATGCTGAAACCTCTTACCTAGCAAATAAAACCAAAAATGAATCAATATCAGCATTTTCTAACTTAACTCCAATGTCATCATCTCCTTTACAATCTTGACAGAAGAATTGATTATTTACATTGTTTACAAATAGTTAGGGTTGGCCTGCTGTTCCTAGAGGCATAAGATATATCAATCCTAACGAGATCGCAAATGATAATGATTTTCATTTGATCTTAATTTTTATCTCAGGTAAAGTGCCGAAAAATAACAAAACAGCGATCTGTTTTTTGGGTATTTGCAATCAGCAGCATCCCAATCGAGACGCTATTGATACTGACCTTGAGGATTGAACCAATGATCAAGAAGCCTGTTGTAATCGCAATTGCGATGGCTCTTAGCTCTAGCGCTTATGCTGCACCAACTCAGCAAACTAATGAGCAACAAGTTACTGAATTTGATGAAGTGCTTGTTACCGCAACCCGCGTTAGTGAAAAAGCATCAGAATCGAGCCGCAGTGTGGCAGTCGTAACTGAAGAACAATTGCAAGAGTCGCAACCAGCATCAGTTGCTCAAGCATTGCAAAACGAAGCAAATGTTAACGTGACCAATGGGCCTCGCTCGTCATCTCAAGGGGTTGAAATTCGTGGTCTAGGTGGTCAGCGCGTATTGCAAACTATCGATGGTGCTCGTCAAAATGCTAACTCTGGTCATCGAGGTACCTACTTTATGGATCCCGAGCTACTAAGCTCGATAGAGGTCGTTCGTGGTCCTGCCAGTAGTTTATGGGGCAGTGGCGCAATTGGTGGTGTAGTGGCTCAAAATACCAAGTCAGCGTCTGACTTTTTAGAAGAGGAAGACACTTTTGGTGGCTACTTAAAGCAAAGTTACGACTCCAATGGCGACCGCGTTAAAACAAGTGGTGCAATATATGGTTTGTCAGACACGAGTGCAGGTAATGTCGATTGGTTGCTAAATGGTAGTTATTACGACAGTAACAACATTAAAATTGGCAATGATAAAACCCTTGAGAACAGCGCATCGGAAGGGACTAGTGGCTTAGCTAAGTTTGGCTGGGATCCGACGGAAGCTCAGCGTTTGCAATTATCTGCGCGCTTTTCAAATATTGATGAATTAGTCCCAAGTAATCCTGCAACTAATGTTGGTAGTTCAGTACCTTTGGTTAAACGTAAAACAGAAGACCAAAATGTGACCTTGGATTACAGCTTTAATCCAAGTGACAATGTGCTGTTAGATCTCAATGCCACTGTGTATTGGAATGGTACCGATTACCATGAGGATCGCATCACTAAGAATCAAGTCGATAATACTGAGTATGACACCTTAGGATTTAGCCTTAATAATAGTTCAACGCTTGGTAATACCGTACTGACCTATGGTGTTGATGGTTATAAAGACTCAATTAAAACAGTGCGTGACGATCGCGGTCAAGCTGGCCAGCGTCCTGATGACATAGATGGTGAAACTACAGTTTGGGGCGCATATACGCGAGCAGATATCAAGCTGGCGGAGAGTTGGTCAGTTGACGCTGCGGTGCGTTATGACGCGTTTAAAAACGACAGCAACAACCTAAATATATCATCGGATGACAATGCGTTTTCACCTTCAGTTGGTCTCATCTGGAAAACGACTGACTGGCTAACCTTAAGTGCACGTTACGATCAAGCATTCCGTGCGCCAAGCATGGAAGAGATGTTCTCGACGGGTACTCACTACTGTATTCCTTCAATCCCGGGATTTTTGCCTAATGGCTTATGTAATACCTTTGAAATCAATCCAGATTTGAAAGCTGAGCAAGCACAAAACAAAGAGATTAAAGCTGACCTACGTTTTGCCAATCTTGCTGGCAATGATGAGCTTGCGATTACTTTAAACGCATTTAGAAACGATGTAGATGACTTTATCGAGCAATCAGTTTCTAACCCATTGATGGGAATTCCTGGTTTTGAGCAAACAACCTCTTGGAGCAATGTTGACGAAGCTAAACTAACCGGCTTTGAGTTTTCAACTCGCTACCGCTATAACCAAACTCGTGTGAGTTTAAACTACGGTCAAACCGAAGGTAAGGATAAGGCTACCGATGAATACCTATCTAATATCCCAGCTAAAAAACTAGGTATCGATCTATCGCAAGCCATTATGGAAGGCGACATGAAGTTTGGTACTCGCTTTACTTATGTTGCCGACCAAGATCAATTACCAACAGACAACGTTAATCAGTACGATTCTTACAAACTATGGGATGTGTATGTGGCGTGGGAACCTGCCATGGGTACATTCGAAGGTCTACGAGTCGACTTTAGCGTTGAAAATATCGGTGATGAGGAATATCGCCAAGCGTGGCAAACTTTGTACGAACAAGGCAGGAATTTCAAATTGTCAGCGCGCTATAGCTTCTAATTAAGTTAATTGAGAGCGAGGTCGATTCATTAAATTGAGTTGACCTCTTTGCCGTTTATTTTACAGGAGGTATTCCATGTCAGTATCAGTTGAGCAAATCCGTCAGCATTTAGACAATAACCCTGCCGCAATGCCAAGTCAGGTGGCAGTAGAGCTTAACATCAGTGAATTTGCTGTTGTGTCGGCTTTGCCAAAAGACCAGCTTACTATCTTGCCGTTAGCGCAGAAAGACGCATTATTAACTGAGCTTCCAGAATGGGGTAATATGACCACAATCGTGTCGACGTCGGCCAGTATTTTTGAGTTTAAAGGTCGTTTTCCTAAGGGAAAATATGCCCATGGTTACTATAACTTAATCACTAAAGGTGATGGGTTACATGGCCATTTGAAGCTTGATGAAATCAGTGCGATTGCGCTTATAAGTAAGCCATTTAGAGGTACCGAAAGCCATTCGATTAATTTCTTCGGTGCACAAGGTGAGGTGGTGTTTAAGGTGTATTTAGGCCGTGATAAAAAACGAGTGTTATTGCCAGATCAAGTAGCACGGTTTATTGAGCTAAAGCATAGCGTTAACTCTGTTACAGCTTAATCAATTGAGTTAATCCATGGCTGATATCGTGACTGCTATCAGCCATTTTAATTTGCCGGATAATAGAAAAAGAGACTAGAGCAATGAGCACTGAAAAAGAGCAACGATTACGAGACAAACTGTTACCAGAAATAGAAGCATTCAAAGCCGAACGTTCAACATTGCAACTGGCAACCCAAGACGCTAATGGTGTGCCAAACGCGAGTTACGCCCCTTTTGCTTTAGCGGATGACGGTTTTTATATTTTAGTCAGTGAGCTTGCCCGTCATGGCACTAACCTCAAAGCTGTAAATCGTTTATCGGTTATGTTACTCGAAGATGAAGCTGAAGCTAAAAGTGTGTTTGCACGTAAACGTTTAACGTTTGATGCCACAGCGGAGCTTGTTGATCGTGAAAGCGAAGTATTTACTAAAGGCGTTGCCGCATTATCAGCGCGCTTTGGTGAGATGATAGATAACCTAGCCAGTCTTGGTGACTTTAATCTGTTTAAGCTCAACCCACATCATGGCCTTTATGTTAAAGGTTTTGGCCAAGCATTTAGCCTTTCTGGCGCTGAATTATTAGAAGTTGATTGGAAGCGTGATGGTCACCATAGTACCCCAAAAGTTGATTTGGATCTGCAACAACCAGAGCTTGTTAATTCAGCCAGTTAATCCTCTTCTCCACAATCAGCTATGATGTTAAAAGTATAAATAAACAAATAACAATGCCCGCCTTTGCGCGGGTTTTGTTATTCTGCTGTTGTTTTTATTGTAACCTTTGCATAGGTTAGGGATATTGCATTGAATCAAAACGCTTCTTCTGTTGCCAAAGACAAGCCATACTCACCGACTGCTAATGGTGCTAAACCACATGTTAGTCAGCGTGCGGTATTACCTTGGATTGGCGCTTTTCTAAAACCTTATCGCGCTAAAGTGATCACCGCGATTATCTTTTTGTTTATCGGCTCGCTCGCTTGGCTATCGCTGGGGCAAGGTGTGCGCCTTATGGTCGATGAAGGCTTTTTAAAAGATAACGGATCGCGCTTAAACGAGATCATTTTGTTGGTCATTGGCATTACAGCGCTCAGTAGTAGTGCCATTTTTTGTCGTTTCTATTTAATGACCTGGCTTGGCGAGCGTGTTAGCGCCGACATTCGTTTAAAAGTATATGACCATCTATTAAAACTCTCTCCGGGTTTTTACGCCAAACTCCGAACCGGTGAGGTGATCTCGCGATTTACTGCTGACTCAACACTATTGCAATCCGTCGTTGGTTCAAGCCTATCAATGGCGTTAAGAGCTAGTGTAACTGTGATTGGCGGTATCGTTATGATGGCAATCACCAGCTTCAAAATGACAGGTTTGGTATTGTTGGCTGTCCCTTTAGTGTTAGGGCCTATCTTCTTTTTTGGCCGAAAAGTGCGTGATTTATCGCGTAAAAGCCAAGACAAAGTGGGTGATTTAGGCGCCTATGTGGATGAAACTTTGCATGAGATCCACACGGTGCAGGCATATTCTCATGAAGATCAAGATAGAGCGCTGTTTACTCATCGTGTAGAAGCGGTGATGGATGCAGCAAAAGGGCGAATAAAATACCGCTCAATACTTATCTCGTTGGTGATGTTCTTAAGTATTCTCGCCATCGCGTTGGTAACTTGGGTCGGTGCCCACGATGTCATGAGTGGTGCAATTAGTGCGGGTGAGTTATCGGCCTTTATGTTTTATGCCGTGATGGTGGCAGGTTCAGTCGCAACCATTAGTGAAGTCATCGGCGAAATTCAACGTGCTGCAGGGGCCACCGAGCGTTTAATCGAGCTGATTGAAACCCCAATCGATATTCCGGTTATCACTGAGCCTCTGGAGCTGCCAACACCTGTTCGTGGCGAGCTTGAGCTCAAGCAGGTACGTTTTGCCTACAATAGTATGAGACAGGGTAGCACTGAGTTAGATGAAGAGGGCTTTGAAAGCGAGGTGATCCGCGGCTTGAATATTCATATCAAGCCTGGTGAACGGGTTGCATTAGTCGGCGCTAGTGGTGCAGGTAAGAGTACCCTGTTCGAACTGCTGCAGCGTTTTTATGTGTTAAATAGCGGCTCAATCGAATTAGATGGTGTCGATATCGCCAAGCTCACACCACAAACATTACGTCAGCAATATGCCTTAGTACCGCAAGAGTCGGTGATCTTTGCCACTAGTGTGCTTGAAAACGTGCGCTATGGCCGATTGGAGGCGAGTGAGGATAAGGTGAGGCAAGCCTGCATTGCCGCAAGAGCCGATGAGTTTATTAGCGATTTTAGCGACGGTTATCAGACTTATCTTGGCGAGCGCGGCGTGCGCTTATCGGGCGGACAAAAGCAACGCATTGCAATTGCGAGGGCGATACTTGCCGACAGACCTATTCTGTTATTGGACGAAGCCACCAGTGCTCTCGATGCTGTCAGCGAGCAAAAGGTGAAGTTAGCACTCGATAGCTTGATGGTGGGCAAGACCACTTTGATCATCGCTCACCGTTTAGCGACGGTAATTAATGCGGATCGTATTTTAGTGTTAGATAAAGGCGTTGTTGTGGCAAGCGGCACGCATCAACAGTTGATGCAAAGCAGTGATCTTTATAGTGAGTTTGCGAGCCTGCAGCTACTGACTGACGATAGCCCTGCATAAGGCTATATCGCGAGGTGAGAAAGCTGGGCTGCCAATATGGAGCGGGCAAAAAAACACATTGGTAAATGAGTGGCTAGATAGAGTTGCTAAATAGAGTAGTGAAAAGAGTGAACTTAATATTGTTGTTAATCGTATGGATTACAAGGTTAATTTAAATTTTTAAGGGGAGTGGTATGCGCTTAGGGCTAATGTTGATATCGATACTGTTTTTATCCGCTTGTACTAGCTTGCCCAGTGGCATTGAGCCGGTTAAGCAATTTGAGTTGCCACGTTATTTGGGCACTTGGTATGAGATTGCACGGCTTGATCACAGCTTTGAGCGCGGCTTAAATCAGGTTACCGCCACCTATGAAATGAAAGATGATGGTGGAGTCAAAGTGATTAACCGTGGTTACTCACAAGCTGAGCAAACATGGGATGAGGCTGAAGGAAAGGCTTACTTTGTCGATAGTCCGAATGTAGGGCATCTCAAGGTATCTTTCTTCGGGCCATTTTATGGCGCTTATGTGGTGTATGAGCTAGATAATGGTGACGATAGTGAGGACTACCAATATGCATTTATCACTAGCTATAATCGGGATTACTTATGGTTTTTATCGCGCAGTCCCGTGGTGAGTGGTGCGCTTAAGCAACAGTTTATTGATCAAGCTAAACAGTTGGGCTTTGCCACAGAGCAGATCATCTGGGTGAAGCAAAATAAAGTTGAGAGTTGAGAGATAAAGTTAAGGTTGTGATTTAAGAGTTAAGAGTAATAAAAGGAGCCGTAGGCTCCTTTTATGATTTCATACCATGTCAGTAGTTTGATATGCCGCTGTGGGATAACCGCAGCATTACCTGCGTAGTTCGCGCCTTAAAATCTTGCCGACGGTGGATTTTGGCAGTGCAGCGACAAATTCTATCATTTTCGGCACCTTGTAAGCGGTGAGCTGTTCACGGCAATAGGCTTCGATAATTGACTTTGCTTGCTGTGTATCACTGTGAGGTTCGCTCAGTACGATAACCGCTTTGACTGCTTCGCCACTTCGCTCATCTTCAATTCCGATAACCGCACATTCAAGAATACTGTCGTGGTTTGATAGTACGTCTTCGACTTCATTTGGGTAAACATTAAAGCCTGAGACGATAATCATATCTTTCTTACGGTCGACAATTTTGTGGAAACCCTCTTCAGTAGCAATCGCGATATCACCGGTTTTAAAGTAGCCATCGGCAGTCATCACTTTGTCTGTTTCGCTCTGTTTGTTCCAGTAACCTAGCATGACCTGAGGTCCATAGACGGCAAGCTCACCGGTTTGACCAATGGGTACTTCATTGTCATCCATATCAAGGATCTTCACTTGAGTCGCAATAACGGGTTTACCTATGGTGCCCAGTTGCTCAAGTCCTGGTGAGTTAAGCGATACAACGGGTGATGTTTCCGATAGTCCGTAACCTTCAGAGATGGTGCAACCTGTGGTTTGCTCCCAGATTGTTGCCGCAGCTTGGGTCAGTGCAGTGCCGCCTGAAATGGTCACTTTTAGGTGGCTAAAATCTAGTGCTTTAAATTCCGGCTGATGGCATAGGCCAACAAACAAAGTATTAAGGCCGGCAAATCCCGTGAACGGATATTTTGATAGGATCGATATTAACCCCGCAATATCACGTGGATTAGGGATCAGCACCGAGCAACCGCCACGCTCATAATAAAGCACTAGGTTTACCATAAAAGCGTAGATATGGTACACAGGCAGCGGCGCCACGAAAATCTCTTCGCCCTCGACGATACGGCTACCTAAGCGCGATTTAATCTGCATCGCATTAGCAATTAAATTACCATGAGTCAGCATGGCACCTTTCGACAATCCTGTAGTGCCACCGGTATATTGCAGTGCGGCAATTTGCCCGGAAACGCTGATCACTGCGGCATAGGTAAGTGTTTGTCCTTTTTCCAAGACATCACAAAAAGATACGGTCGCGAACGGTACTTCAGGTTGTGGCTGCGGCGCAATTAAGTCCATCGCATGGGTGGATATAACGGTTTCAATGCCGGTGTTTTCTACCACTTCAGTTAGCGTAGGTAACAAGTCAGACAGCACGACTAAGGCTTTAGCACCCGAGTCATTAAATTGATGAATAAGCTCTCTTTGGGTGTACAAAGGGTTGGTATTGACCAGCACCATTCCGGCTTTGATGGCGCCATAAGCTGCAATAACAAACTGAGTAATATTGGGCAGCTGGATGGCAATTCTATCGCCTTGCACAAGATTAGTTTCTTGCTGTAGATAAGCGGCAAACTGACGTGAATAGCGATTAATTTCGTTGAAGCTGGTTTCTTTGCCTAGGCACGAATATGCGACTTTATCACCGTAGCGGGCACTGGCAAGTTCGATCAGATCGATAAGAGAGGCGTAACGCGATAGGTCTAGTGTGGTGTCTGAATCGTATGCCATTTAAATACCCTTTAGCTTGTTGGATGACTATTTAGGTCACTATTTTGATCACTATGTTCGATCAAGTTCGTTCTGATTCGTTGTCCGTTCTGATGTTCATTCTGATGTTCGATATTGTGATTATTCAAAATCAAACAGGTGTTTAGATTAGTGCTATCTATACCGAAAGGTCAATGGCATTAGTACAAAAGAGTTGCAAACGAGTTGAAATAAATTGTTTCCTTACTGTCGCCAGTATGTGCTGCTTATCTGACTGTTAAGTTTAGACTTTTTGCTCTAAAACGGAGCAGGGTAAAACGAAGCCGGATAAAGCAGAGCCGGATAAAGCAGAGCCGGATAAAGCAGAGCCGGAAGAGCCGGGAAAGCGTGGGCGGGGGTAACCGTGTCTGCTATCGCATTAGTGTAGGTCGGGATTTATCCCGTCAAAGAGGTTGGAAAGGGTGGTAAAGATTGGGTTTGTGCTTTGCCTTTATGCTTTTTCTAGCAGGACGAAGTCCGTCCTAGAAGCGCTGCGCTCTCGAAGCGTTGCGCTCTAGAACTAGAACTTTAAATCGGTGCGAAGAAGCTCGATTGCTGCGAGATCTGACCATGATTGTGTTGCTCGGCAATGGTAAAGGTGATCTCATTTTGGCGACTTGCTAGCTGTTCTGGCTCAGCAACCACTGTAATCGGGTAGTCTAATTGTTCTCCGGGCTTGATCTTCAGATCCACTTCACCAATTAATCGATAGCCATTATTGCCAGAGACATAGATGCGGTAAAGTCGAGTTTGTTGGGTTTTATTGCGGATCTTAAGCGTGAAGCTGTTCTCAATCTTGTCATCTAGCGTTTCACGGTACAGGTTTTGTCTATCGCGAATAACGTTGAATTCAATATTATTACGGTTATAAATATCCACAGCAATAACTGTCATCATCACAATGGCTGCGATGCCGTAACCAATAAACTTATAGGACTCGTAAAAGGGTTCTGCTTTGCCTACCAGTGCATTTTCGCTGCTGTAGCTGATGAGGTTAGGCTGATAGCCAAATTTATTCATGGTTTGATTACAGGCATCGACACAGGCGCCGCAGTTAATGCATTCATACTGCAGACCATTACGAATATCAATCCCGGTGGGGCAAACCTCGACGCATAAGTTACAGTCGACACAATCCCCTAAATCAGAATCCGTTAAATAGGCGCCATTTAGGCGTAAATTAGCGTTATCCATTTTCGGTTTACGCTTACGTGGTCCACGGCTTTCACCTCGCGCTGCATGGTAAGTCACCGTTTTAGTATTAGCATCAAACATCACAGACTGAAAACGTGAATAAGGGCAACAATGTAAGCACATCTGCTCGCGCATCCAGCCTGCATTTAAGTAAGTGCAGATAGCAAAGAACCACACCCAAGTGGCGACCCAAAAGCTGGCGTTAAAGCTAAAAATATTCAGATAGAGTTCACGGGCTGGCACGAAATAAGCGATAAACCCGCAGCCAGTAAGCAGTGCAATAGCGCCCCAGATAGAGTGTTTTAGCAGGCGTTTTTTGAGTTTGTTAGCATTCCAAGGCGCCTTATCTAGGGCAACCCGCTTATTACGGTTACCTTCGATACGGGTTTCAATCCAGACATACATAAAAGTCCAAGCGGTTTGTGGGCAAAGGTAGCCACACCAGACTCGGCCCCAAAATACAGTGATAAAAAACAGTAAAAATGCCGCCGCAATAAACACCCAGGCTAAAATGGTAAAATCTTGAGGCCATAACGTGGTGCCGAAAAAGATAAATTGCTGCTGATCCAAATCAAATAAAATCGCCTGCCGGCCTTGGTAAGAGATGAAGGGCAACAGGAAGAATAACGCAACCAGTAAGCTATTCATTGTTGTTCTAATTCTCTGGTAATCCCCTTTCTGCTCGCGAATATGGATCTTATTTTGGCTCTGCGTCGGGCTTGGCAGGACGTGTACAGGGATCCGCTGTTCTCTGTGGACGCGATTGGCGTTCTCTATCGTATTATTAGCGTTATTGTTAAGCATTGGACTTCTCTACTATGTGCATTTATTACAATGCAGTCATTGTTCACAGCGGTTGTTTTATTCGCTGCGTCTTAGTAGTGATATAGCAAGCATTAGGCCAAAAAGTAATTTTAGTAAGGTTATGTTTTTATTGGTTAAAGTCTGGAGCCTGAATGCCTTGGTGCACGATATATCGCGTTATGACGATATATCGTGTACTACTGCGCGTACTCATAGGATTGAAGCGGTAACAAGCGCTAATTAAACGGGGCGAGTAATTACTAACTTGTTCATTCGAGAGCGCAATGTGCTTGGTGGAAGACCTAGCATGGCAGCGGCGCCATTGGCACCAGATATACGCCATTGAGTTTGCTTAAGAACGCTGAGAATATGCTGCTTCTCAACTTGTTGCAGCGTTTGGTTACTCACAATGGCATCGATTACATTATCTGGCTGGTGGGGGGCTGGTAATTGTGCAAATTCCAGTATGGGGCCATGAGATAAAATCATCTCTCGCTCAAGAACGTTCTGTAACTCCCGCACATTACCCGGCCAGCGGTGCAGCATTAACTTTTTCATGCCTCTTTGGCTTACCCGATCTACCTTCTTACCTAATTTGCGGTTTAAGTCTTGAATAAGGTGGCTGACTAATGCGGGAATATCACCTAGTCGCTGCCTTAATGGTGGCACGGCAATTGGAAAAACATTGAGGCGATAATAAAGATCCATCCTAAATAGACCTTGTTCTACACGCTTGAGCAGGTCGTGATGCGTCGCAGTTATCAAACGGATATCAACCTTAATCGTTTGGCTACTACCGACACGTTCAAACTCTTGCTCTTGGATCACTCGAAGTAACTTAGATTGGGCTTCTAAGCTGAGTTCTGCCACTTCATCGAGAAACAGAGTGCCTTGGTGGGCCAGCTCAAATCGCCCCTTACGACGGCTTGTGGCACCGGTATAGGCGCCTTTTTCATGGCCAAAAAGTTCGCTTTCTAATAATCCACTTGAAAACGCGGCGCAGTTAACACTGATTAAGGGTTTATTGGCGCGATTACTCAGTCGATGTAAATTACGTGCGACCAGCTCTTTACCTGTACCGTTTTCACCGCTAATAAGTACCGTGCTTTCAGTGTTGGAAACCAGTTTAATTTGTTGGATCAGCTGGATAATCGCCTGGCTGCTCCCTGAAATTTCCACATCACCAGTACGGTCGGCAAGCTCGAGCTGTAGGTATTGATTTTCGAATGAGAGCTTTTCTGACAAGGCTTGAACCTGCTCAAGTGCTTGCCTTAATGAACGCTCAGTTTGTTTTTGAATACTGATATCACGAAATATCGCTACCACGCCGATAAGCACTCTCTCTTTATAGACTGGCGTTGAGGTGTAGTGCACAGGGAAGCTAGAGCCGTCTTTGCGCCAGAACACTTCGTGGCTGATCTCGCGGGCAATACCATCTTTTAGGGTGTTGTAAATGGGGCAGTCATCTTTATGATAATGGCTGCCGTCACTATGGCTATGATGATGGCAATCATGGATATTTGTGCCAAGAAGCTCATCGGCGTTCCAGCCTGTCATTCGCTCTGCTGCTGGGTTAATAAATACCGCATTACCGGCTAAATCAAAACCATAAATCCCTTCGCTAACGGCGTTCAAGATAAGTTGGTTTTCAGGAAGAAAGCCATCGTGAGTGGTTGTATCTTCAAGGTTAATCGCAGACATTTTTGCCCTGTATTCTCAGCAGTTAATCAGTAAAGTATACGCTAAAAGAACAAGGTCACGAAATAACGTGACCTTAGTAGTGATATCTTTAACCAAACGGTTAAAAGGGCTGGCTAGGCTACTAGCCTTTGGCTTTTTGCAAGCCGTGCAGCACCGTCTCCATAGTGAGTTGGCTTGGTAGCACTATGCCACTGGGGGCACCTGGGCCGTAGATTTTATTATAAGGTGTACCGCCTCGGCCCTGTGTCTGCATGTAGTTTTCTACCACAACATTGGGCTCGGTCCAGTCACCCTGCATGAGAATAATCTTATTCTCAGATAAGGCATTAACTATCTTCTCTCTATGGGTGACACCAATTTTGTTGGCGTAGCAGATATTGCACCAGTCAGCGGTGATGTCCACAAACACGGTATAACCGTCGTCGACCAGTGGCTGAATTTGCGCTGGGGTTAAGGTTTGCCAGTTAAGCTTTTTATAGGCGTCATAATCTTCGCCGTAATGAAGAAAAGCAAATACGCCACCCACGCACACTGCCATAAAACCCATTACCACAATCACGCCATTAGGAATGACTCTACCCTTAATTTTAAGGGTAATAAGTGATGCGATAATGATACAAATCAGCGTGAAAAAAATCAGAATTGAAACTGAGATGCTGGTCATGAATACTCCATGTAATTAGGTCAATAACGACTCGACTGACATGAGTCTCATCGGGTTTTAAACGGATAGATTAAGACATATTGCATCAATTTGATGAAAATTACCTGAGTACGACAGATATTTATTGGCATCAGCTTAATTAGCCATAAGCGAGGTTGTCGATGCTGGTTGTGACCAATAGAGGTTGATGATGTATATTGTGGCGATTAAAGGCCTTATTTAATGCTCAAGGCTGCTTTTTAAGATTGAGCGCCCAGGTTGAGTGCCTAGGTAGGGAATCGAGATTATTTCAAGGGTAAAAAAAGAAGAGTAATGAAAAGAGCAATCATAAGAACAATGATAAGAGTATTAACAGAGGGGAAAAAATGAGTATTAGCACTTGGCTAGGCTTATTGGCAATTTGCTGTTTGGGCGCGATGTCTCCAGGGCCAAGCTTGGCGATGGTAGTTAGGCATACCTTAGGCGGTGGCAGGGGCAAAGGGATTATCTGTGCGTGGGCGCATTCTATCGGCATTGGTGTGTATGCCTTGCTGACCTTGCTTGGGTTAGCTGTCCTGCTTAAGCAAGCCCCTATGGTGTTTAACGGCATTGCAATTATAGGTGCGCTGTATCTTGCCTATATGGGGATTCAAGCATTGCGCTCTAAAGGCGGTATGTCAGAAAAACTCGCGGCAGGTAAGTCAACCGGAGCCATCACCGCGGCGCGCGATGGCCTGGCTATTTCGTTGTTTAATCCTAAAATCATGCTATTTTTCTTAGCGTTATTTAGTCAGTTTGTGATGGTGGCAGATAACATGACGGGCAAAGCGCTTATCGTATTAACGCCCCTGGTTGTTGATGGTTTGTGGTACACCCTTATCGCCTTGCTGCTGTCCCACTCTGCAGTGTTACCCAAGCTCAGAGAAAAAGCTGCGCTGATTGATAAGCTGTCTGGTGTGGTACTTATTTTACTGGCTGTGCGAGTACTGGTGACGATATAAACTGATCGGCTATAAATACAAAACGCCATCGAATCGATGGCGTTTTTTGTTTAGCGTTGAATACACTAGTCACTAATTTTAATTAGCGTAGCTTAAGAGTTAAATACCTGTACGGCATCATCTTTAGCTGGTTCTGGTTCTGGCTCACGCGATTGGACAGGGTTCTTGATATGATCTTCAAGGTTGTCCTTTAGCATGGCTTTATATTCATCTGTAAACCATTCAAGAGCATTGTCTTTTTCTGCAGCAAGATCTGATGATTTAAGCGCTGCTTCAAATGCGTTAAAGCGAGAGGCTGCGAAACGCATAGCCGTACCTACTTTACCTACATCTTGCTCTTTACCCGCGAGTTCGTTTGCCAATGCAATGAATTGATCGGCTAGTTCAAAAATTGTGGTTTCTTTTTTAGCTTCTGACATCTTGCTTTTGCTCTTCTTTACCTAGGATAGTGGTTCGATTCTATCTTAAATTAGCCGTTAATAAATCATTGTTATTAACTATTGGGATCTGAATCGGTAATAACGCTGCCATTACGGGAGTCGTAATAGATAGACATAGTTTGATCTGGAAGGTGAAGGTAACGGCATTGATCTGGATTAATATAGGTCGCTAAGTATTCAGCATCTGGTGTGGTTGCAGAGTTTGACACTTGCGGCGCGTCTTGCAAAACTGTGCGCCACACCGACATGCAATCAGCAACGTTGTTTAGCCTTGAGCTTGACTCAAATGGCGGATAGTTCTGCGCTGGAAAGCCCCACTGGTTGATATCGAGCTGGCCATTACTGCCATTACCAAAAACTTGCAGGTTATCTACTGGTCCAGTCGCGCCTTTAGAGGCCCATTTGACGTTAGCTAAGCTAATGCCGCCTTTAAACGCCCCGCCAGTGGCTTTTACACTGGCAATTTCAGCATCTTGCTTTAGGTTGATAAACTTAGATGCCGCGACAACAGCCAAAATCGCCAAAACGATGATAACGACAATCATCTCAATGAGAGTAAAGCCCGAAGATGTTGTGTTTCTAGTCATGAATCAATCCGTAATTTTAGTGTGTTGCTTTATCCAAAGCAGGCACTATTTATACTAGCTGCTGGGGTCCGAGTCCACCACTACGCTGCCGTTATTCGAATTGTAGGTAATTGATAGATTGGTATTATCGCTGTAGTCATAAGTACATACACCTAATGCCACATAACGAGCCTTGTAGTCAGTTTCGTCAGCAGAACCCGACTTTGAAACCGTCGGTTCACTGTTTTGAAATAGCACTTGCCATACTGATATACAGTCTTCTACGTTATCTAACTGAGGCGAGGCTTCATCGGCGGTGTAATAATGCTGCGCAGGCCAGCCGTTAGCATTAAAGTCGACGTGGTTATCATCAGAGTCACCAAATACTGGCAGGTTTTCAGCGGGGCCGTCACCGTTCTTAACCGCCCAAACCGCTCTTGCTAAATCGATCCCTGACTTAAAGGCGCCGCCAGTCGCTTTAACATGTGATACCTGTGCATCTTCCGATAGGCTTAAAAACTTAGGGGCTGCGACAACGGCAAGAATGCCCAGGATAATAATCACCACGACCAGTTCTATCAGAGTAAAACCAGACTGTTGCTTTGATGAGTGGGCTCTAAAGTACATCGTTTAGCGATCCAAGGAAAAATGAACGGCTATCTTAACACTGACAATTTTTAATACCAATGATTAAAGGTTGGCCATTATCGAGAGCCTTGAGTGGTTAAGTGGCAGTCTTGTTGGTTTTTATCGGGTTATTTTATCGGGTGGGGGCTCTATTGTTGGCAGATAGTGCTGTTGGCTTGGTGCTCGCTTCAATGATTTTATCAAGCATGATTGCAAGGCCGCAGCTGACCTTTTAAGCTTAGGGAAATTCACATCAAGGTTCTGTCATGACGTCGCATTCTAGCTGGTCCTCTTTTATCGAAGAGCAACAGCAACAAGGTTATTTTCAATCAGTACAGCAGTTTGTCGAAGCTGAGCGCGCGGCAGGTAAAGTCATCTTTCCGCCTGAACATGAAGTGCTTGCCGCCTTTGATGCTACACCGCTAGACAAGGTGCGAGTCGTGCTTATCGGGCAGGATCCTTACCATGGCCCCAATCAGGCTCATGGTTTGTGTTTCTCAGTGAAAAAAGGCGTAAAAACACCGCCATCACTGGTTAACATGTACAAAGAACTCGTTACCGATATTGACGGATTTACTATCCCAGATCACGGTAATCTAACGCGTTGGGCAGAACAGGGAATACTGATGTTAAATACGGTATTAACTGTAGAACAGGGTAAAGCCCACTCCCATGCTAAATCGGGTTGGGAAACATTTACCGCCAATGTACTTACACTGCTAAACGAGCAGTCTCAGCCTATTATCTTCGTACTGTGGGGCGCCCACGCGATGAAAAAGGGAAAAGGCATTAACGCAATCCAGCATCAAGTGATTTCAGGGCCGCACCCATCGCCATTGTCTGCTTATCGTGGCTTTTTTGGTTGCCAGCATTTTTCAAAAATCAATCAGCTGTTACAAGCAAGGGGCGAAAAACAGATAGATTGGCAGGTCTAAGTGGCATGCCGTAACGCGCAAAAAAGAGCGTATAACGCTCTTTTTTGTTCAGTCGGCGCAGATTGACCACTGCTAGCGTAAACGGATCTTTAACCCACCAAAAAATAAAGCCCAAATCCAAGGCAAGTTAGGCAAATACCTAAGTTGATAGTTTTGGGCCAAGGTAATACTTTTTCGAGCAAGACTAAGATCGATAGCGCTAAAATCCAGCCGATATGCATCACGCCAACGACTAACAATAACGCCATTAACAGCCAGCAGCAGCCAACACAATATTGCCCATGCTTCATCCCCATCTTGACCGCTCCAAGCTTACCTTCTTGCCACTGTGACATTAAAAAGTTGAGTGGTGAGCGGCAGTAATGTAAACATTGCTGCTTGAAGGGGGTAACTTGATACAGGCCAATCATAATCAACAATATCCCGCTGGCGATATCATTGCTGCTTTGCATCATAGCCGTCATTAGTGCGAGGCGATGTAGTTGCCATTGAACAAGGGTGATACCAAGGCTGTATAAGCACCATAACAACAGATAGCCCAGAATAAACAGATTGGTTGAGACAAACTCTGCCGACCTTTGCTGACGAGTGCGGCTGATTTTGGCAAACAGTAAAATCATCGGTGTGGCAGAGGGCATCATCATGCCGACCATCATTACGGCCCACATGGTAAACACCATGGTTAGTTCATAAATATACCAGTGCGGTGACATCACCATTGTCATGTCAAAGAGCATGTAATACCAACTGAGACCCGTAAGCAGGATAATACTGGCCCAAGTGATAGGAGAGTGTAATTGTCTTGTGAGTGACTGGGCGCTTATCATCTGACTTGAGGCCTTATTTGAGTCACGCGCCAGATCATTGGCATAGCTTATCCATTAGGCCACTGCACATTGGCCCTCGCGGCAAACTTACCCGCATGATTAAAACTCAGCGCGTCATGTTTAAGCCACATGCTGTCAGTGGTCCCTATTCGGCCATCACTCCAGATAAAACCGCCATCAGGAAAGGTAATGTGTACGTGTTGTTCATCGCCTGTTACAGGGTTCATCAGTGGCTTTTGCTGGACTTGCATAACCCCTTTTACATCGAAAGAGGCATTTTTTTCACTGGTGTCCATATTAATATCAACAACAATGGGGCCAACTAGCGTGGTAAAGGTCGCGGCTAAGGCTTCTAATGGCATTCCGCCCGCTGCGCCGGTAAATATTGTGGCTAACGCAGTGACTTGCTCTTTACTGGCATTCGAGTCGATAAACAAGATGCAGGTACCATTACCCTCATGGATTGCAGCAGGCCATCTTATCGCTAACACAAGCTTTAAATCGTCGAGTTTAACTTCATCGTAATGGCCTTGATTGGCCTTGATTGGCCTTGATTGACCTTGAAACCGAGTTATGCCTCGCAGGAACCAAAGTCGGGAAAACCGGCAAACTGACAACCGCAACCGTGATTACAATTGCAGGTTTCAATCTGGTGCATGTTTAATGACCAGTTATTTTCAGCGCTCATAATGGCTGTCCAAAATAACGAAAGGTGCTGTTAAGTATAGTCTCGCCGGTTGTGGAATTTGAGGGGCAATAGAGCAAAGTGTGGTGGAATATGTTGAGTGACAAAGTGAGGATTTTAAGCTGTTGTTTTCACAACAGCGACGAGTAAAACATATAGCCAAAAGGGTTAAGCAGCCAGTTATCAGCAATAATTAGTCTAATGACAGAGATGGCTAAAATTGATAATTGTGGCTAGGAGTGAAAATAAACGGTAATGCTACGTCCCAGTGTTCACATGGGAGGGCGTCGACCAACTGGCAATCATGGGCATAGCCTATGGGTAACGGCTTACCCTTGCGCTGCCAATTAGCGAGAGTCCTATCATAGTAGCCGCCGCCCATGCCCATTCTGTTGCCTTGCAGATCGAAAGCGACAAGCGGGGTGATCACCACATCAAGCTGATGCGCCAGCAGCATCTGAGTAATATCAAGTTTTGGTTCCCAAATACCTAAATGACTTTGTTGTAATTCTGAGTCTGGCTCATAGCGAAAAAACAGCAAATTGCCAGCGCTGAAGGGGTGTAACCGTGGTAAATAAACCTTGATGCCTTGTTGCCAAAGCGCCTCGATAAGTGGCTTAGTATCAAGTTCACCATCATTAGTTAAATACAGAGCAACTCGGCGGGCATTAAATTTACGAATGGCAGATAAAGAGAGGTTGGCTGCTGACTCGGCGTATCGTGTTTGTTGCTCAGCAGATAGGGCGCGCCGTGCTTGTCGAATCATGCTGCGGAGCTGCTTGCGGCTCGCTTGGTTTGTATTGGGACTCGTCTCTATAGGCATTGAATAGCACTCCTTTTAATCACCAAAGCAGTCTAACTTTCACACAGGGTAATTGCTATAGATATAAAAACGCCGTTTGGCTTGATAGAACCAAACGGCGTGATTTAAACAAGAGCTTCTAGGCGACCATTAATTAACGTTCCATATTCATCGATTTGAGTAGAACGGGGCTGTTGTAATCCGCTACGGCTGTTTTGGCATTTAACCAGAAACGTCGTCGGGTTAAGAAGTAACTGAACAGCACTGATAACAAAATAATTTCGACAAAATTGTACAGAGTATACATAACTGCTGGCTGCATAATGTCGCTAATTCCTCTCGCGTAGTTCTCTTCTGCAGGCACAATACCCAGTGGACCATTAAGCATGGCAATTACAAACTGAAGGCCAACATATAGTGCTGCTGCGACAATCAAGCCTACTGGCTTTAAATACCATTTCTTCGGTAATTTAACACCGATAACCAATAGATATAAGCCTAGGACGATGGCGCCGCCTGCGAGTGCATTAACAAGTGCTGGTGGCTGAACAAATGCGTTTATAGTGTTGTAATACAAACTTAAGCAAACATGGGGCAGTAGCAAGGTGATGCCTAATGCTAAAGCGTAGGTTTTAGCCTTAGCGATGTTTTTCCAATAGAATTTTTTAACAAATTGATAGCTGACAAAAAATAAGCTTAACGCGAACACGTAGTTGGCAAAAGGGTGAATGCCAAATAGTGCAAATTCGGCACTTAATAGCGCAATAATCCATTGTGGATATTCCATTATTCCCATTCTCATAGTGGCATCTTCGGCAAAGTGTGGGAATAACAGCGCGATCATTACCGCTAAGGTAAAGAACAGGGCGGTATATTTAACCAGCGAACCCAGCATTTTAGGAACTATCCCTTTAATACTCTGCTTTTTAAGCTGGCCAATTAGGCTATCGTAATTAGCACCGATAGCGTCTTTGATATCGGTTGAAACCCAGTTTTCTTCAAGTAACGCAATTTTACTCTTGGTTTCTCTAGCTTCAATAATGTCCTTAATTGCAGGCGTCGCTAGCGCAACCATATCGTCGCTCTTGCTGCCAGCCCCAAGTTGCTGCGCAACTTGCCAAACCGCAGGGTCATAGACTCCGCCTGCATCGTGGGTAAGATTTTGCTTACCAGCAAAGCACATTTTAGTGTCTACTTTATCGATGCTTGCGGTAAATTGTAGCGTAGGTAATACCGCGGTAAAGCCATATATAAAGGTACAACCGTCAAGCTCATCCTTCACATCGATTTCAGTGATATCGTTAACGCAGTGAACAACGTTCAACCCTGTACGTTTAACAAAGTCGTCAGTCCATTCATGGTAATCGCTGCTGGTGTAGAACCATTTGGTACTGCGCTTTGCTTCGCCATCAATGGTGTAGCTATAGTATAAATAACCGCTACCATCACAGGTTCCGCAAGTGGTATCACCGCTACCATTGCAGCTGGTACAAGTGCGGTTACCGCTGCCGTAACAGGTTGAGCAAGTTTCAGTGGTGTAAACCGTACGTTCATTGTAACTGTCGTAGCGACTGACGCTGACTCGGCCGCTGCCACTACAAGATAAACAGTTCAATTTACCGCTGCCACGACAACTTCTACATCTGACACAGCCAGAACCATTACAGGTATTACAAAGATCTTCGCCTACATAGACATCTGGCGCTGAGTTTAGATTAGTATTTTTTATTAAGAAGTTTTTTGAAACATCCGGGCCGAGGATCTTTAAAAAACGTTCGTTGAACAGTGGATTACGGCCACTAACATATTCTTGAGCGGATTTATTGGCCTCTTGGCTTGCTCTTGAAGAGCTACCACTGGCAATCCCTGATGGGCGTCGGCCACCGTGTTTATGGCGGCTTACGCCAATTTCGACTCGCCAGCCAAAGTTGAACTTTAATTGGGCATCTTTAGCCTGTTCATCGCTGAGGACTACGGGGACATTAACCCCTGTGATTTTTTCACCATTGCTTCGAATAAAATCTTGAAACTGTTGCAATTTACTCACGTGAGACTTCCTATAAAATCACTGATTAAAACTTAAGGTTAAACTGGGTTTGGTCGGCTTTGAGGTACACCCATTGGCGGACGTCTTGATAGCCCTGTGCACTGACTTTGATGTCGTAGCCACCAGGTGGAAGCTGCATGCCAGGCTGATACTTGGGTTTAATATTCATCACCGAAATTCTGGCATTATCCACGTTGGTATTAATGGTTAATGGCAGCGACAAACTAGGCTTAGCTGCGGTGTTCTTTTGGCTTGCCACCTCATCATGTTCAGGTAGAACCGCTAAATCGAAACGGTTTAATGGCCCACTAATAGCATGAAAAGCTTGGGTCATTTTTAGTAAGTTATCCAATGATGTACCAATAGGTTGTACCAAAGGTTGGGTCACCAATAACCACTTTAATGCAAAGGAAGCACTGGCCGAATCGTTGCTCTCCATTTGTTCAAAGAAGTAATTCATAGCCGAGTCATCCAGGGTGTATTTATTACTACCAATAGATAAAGGCACAACAAAAATACAGGCTAATAGGGCGATAGTTACAGCAGGTTTGATATAGGGTTTAGTTGCTTTTTTACCTTCATCTTTAGGCTTTGCCTGTTTAGCTTGTACTAACTCCAGCAGCTTCATTGGCAGTTTCAGTACTGTAAGCAAGACTAAGGCCAAACTAATCGACATTGAAATAGGCGGGATAATAGTTGCTCGTAGCGCTGACTTACCCGTTGCAGCAAATTTGCCGCCATCGGCAAACTCAACTTGTTGTGCCTCTAATACATTGATGTATTCGGTGGTTTTGCGCTGAATATTAGGCTCAATGATCTGCTGCTTAAACTGACGGTTGTTCCAGTCAGCTAAGGTTGGTTTGACGTATAACTCGCCCATACGCTTTTCAATGCGCAGCTGAATTTCATGATGACGTTGGAACTGCTGCCAACTGAGGTTTGGCGACATTTCTGTATTTTTAGCGCGCATATTTTTGCGCCATTCAATATCGGCTTGTTGACGCACTTTGCTAGCAACGGCTTTATCGAAGGTTAAACGATCGGTAATAGACCAAGCTGTTGGTAGGCTTAAGCCTTTTTGTTTAAGTTTTTTATTCACTTTAACGCTAGTGAGCTCGTGCACCCTAAAGGTATGTAGTGAGTCAATACCCAGCGGGTATCCGCCTGATTCTTTTATAAAGTCGGGCTCCATTTTTACCATCAACACGTTCTTATAGTGATTGACATCATTGGTGTAGACCATGCGGTGATCTTTCAAGCCCGCATCGCCACCAGTAGCAGCGTCTACCGCCTGCATCGCAGTAAATAGACCAAAGGTCATTACACCTGCAATGATTGAGTTCCCGACATTTTCAGAGGTGGAGATCTCTTCACGAATAAGCCAATCGTCAGGTGGGATATAAGGAATGCTTAACTTTTTAATTTCACGGTCATAGTTTGCTTGTAAACGCTCATAGCAGCTATTACGGCTGCTGCCTTTTCGCTCTTTACACTCGTTACGACGTTCGAAATAGTCATACATTTTAGGTGCGATTTTCTGCGCTCTAGATTCAACCCGTGCCTCATAGGCGGTTACGCCTTTTTGATATTTCTCCCAGCCTTGCTTGACTTGGTTTTGGGTATCTAACCAATATTCATCTGAGCGCTCTGGTGCGCTGGCAACTGCTCGGTTGTACTTAGCTGAGCCATCGGCATACTCTTGGTACTTGCCGCGCAGGGTTTGGCGAAAATCGTCGTAATCTTTATAGTGAGTATTGAAGCTCGCCATCGCTTTATCACGGACAAATTTTTCCATGATCATGCGCTTTTTCTGCGAGAGATCATCAACCAGTTTATCGTCGGCATAGACTAAGCCGCCAAACACAGATAAAAAGGCTTTTTCGGTGCTGCTGTGAGCCGTGTCTGGGTCGTAGTTTATGCCTTCAAACTGAATCGACTTTTCAATTAATGCGCTACGTAATACCTGTGAAAGATAGGCTTGTTGGCGCTCTGCAGGCGTCGATGCATCAATAATAAATTTATCCACTAACCACTTTTGGCCGAAAAATACCGTAGGCCACACAAGTACCGCAATTAGGCTGAAATAGCCTAAAGCGTGGCCAACCCGTGCCACACGTTTGCCACTCAGTAGCATATCTGCCAGTAGCAAGGTAACGCCAATACCACTAATTGTACGGCCAAAAAGCTCGACTGCGCGTAAGTCATCGTGGCTAGCGTTACGACCGCCGGCCACATCAGTTAAAGCTGCGTTGAATATCGCTTCTGGAAACAGGTAAACCACAGAGCAGATGAACATGGTCATCAACCACCAAAATGGCTTTCCGGTAATCGCGATCTGCTGCTCTACTTCTTGCTGCTTTTGTTGCTTAGCTGCGGTTGATTGTTGCTTTTGTTGAACTTTTTGCAGTTCTTTTTTTGCCTCGGCCATTTTAGTTTGCGTTGGCGCCGATTTTAATAAACCGGTGGCAAATGGGCTGTGCTTTTTATCAGTCATTGTTGCTACTTGGTAAGGTTAAAATAATGGTTTTGCTATTAGTGGTTTCAATTTCTTCATCAACAATGGTTGGGAAACCATGTGGATTGCTTGTATGAACCTGCTTGTTTACCTTTTTAGGCTTGGCTTTAGCGCTGGCAATCGCTTTAAGGCCCGAATTTAACGAGATGTAATAGCCTTCTTGTTGATAGCCTAACATTTCGTTAAAGCGGTCAAAGTCAGCATCGCTTGGTAGCGAAGCGATATACTTACCTGAAGCCGATAGCGGCTGATAGCGCTTTTTAGGCTCGGCAGGATTAAACAGCTTTTGGCAGATCTTATAGGGGGTGGTGTCGACAATCACGCCATCAGGTAGCTTGGATTTAGACAAACGCTTTAGTTGCGACTGATGATAATCGGTGCCGTTGATCGTGTAGGTATACACTTTCATGCCATAACGGTGCGCACTGTTTAAGACGCTAGTGTTTTGCATGAAACTGCGAATATCTAAGTGTAGGCCGGCGTTATTCCCCAGCTTGTCATTGAGCTTTTTAATACCTGATAGTGAGGCATAGTTTTTATAGCGAGAGCGATAACGTTTGGTGCCATATTTACCGGCAAACTCGATACTATTTTGGTTATCTAAGTAGTAGTCATCGTTTTGTGCGCCGCGACGCAGATCTGCAGTCACTTTATCGACACTGGTTGGGTGTGCCCCTTGAACAAATCCAAGATAGACGCGAGGGTTTATCCCACGGAGCTTCTCCAACATTTCAAGATCCGATGCCGAATAATAAAAGCCGCCCTGACCAATAGTTTGGCGCAACATATTGTCGAGCTCAACTAACTCATGGCCATTGGCTTCAGACTTAATCTCTACGTTTAGTAGCTGATCATAAGAGCGATATGCTGCAAAGGTGGTAAAGGCCTCATATGCAGTAATTGGGCGCCTATCGAGCAATTCATTCGAGCCTTTTTGGCGTAGTTTTAGGTTGGCATATTGTTTGAAGTTCATACGCTCAAGTTTGTAGCGCTCGCCAGTGTAATAAACCGTAGCTCGCCCAGTTTGGCTATCATGATGGTTAACCCAAGTGCCATCTCCTAACTGCATCACATCGATTTCGACACTGTTGTAGTTATCAAACAGTGCCGATGCAATAGCAAGATCGCTACTTTCTGGTAATCGAAAGTCACCGCGATGCGCTGATATATCAAGTGGGCACTGTGCAATCGACACCATCTTAATGTGACCATTATCGCTTAGATATAAATTACGGTCGCCAAGCGTTAACTGGATATCGACAATATCAGCGCCATCGACTTTAACGTCAAAGGGTAAGTGGCTTAACGCTTGAGGAATAATCTTCGCTGGTGCAGGTGGTGTATCGGGGGTAGATTGACAACCAATAAGGGCGAAAAGTGCAATGAGCAGTACCGCGTAGTAACGGCGAGGGGCTTTTATGTAACTTGCCATAGTCCCGGAATTGTAAGTTATTAATTATGCGAGCTTTATACTCGAAAAGAGTGTTAAAAACAATAATGAACAAAAACCATTTTTAGCTAAGGCATTGATTTAGAATAACTTATAAAGAATTGTAAAACCGAAAATTTTACAGATTGTGATATATGTATAACAAAACTCAGCTATTAGGGTCAATAAGGTATAAATACCAATGGCTTAAAAAGTAAACAATATGTTGGCGAGGTCTTAAAAAGGTCCTAGGTTCT
This sequence comes from Shewanella sp. 125m-1, assembly GCF_052977065.1. Classification (NCBI taxonomy): domain Bacteria; kingdom Pseudomonadati; phylum Pseudomonadota; class Gammaproteobacteria; order Alteromonadales; family Shewanellaceae; genus Shewanella; species Shewanella sp. 125m-1. The sequence continues at coordinate 12,447 of NZ_JBRILT010000003.1, read as the reverse complement.
AGGAAATGAAAAGAAAGGTTCTAGATGCTAGGAAGGGCTGAGACGATACAGGCAAAGACGGTATAAGCAAAGACGGTATAAGCCAAGACGGTATAAGCCAAGACGAGCAAATCAAAGAAAGGTCTTAGGTTCTAGGAAAGCCGAAGAAAGGTTCTAGATGCTAGGAAGGGCTGAGATGATACAGGCAAAGACGGTCAAGCAAAGATGGTATAAGCCAAGACGAGTAAATCAAAGAAAGGTCTTAGGTTCTAGGAAAGGCGAAGAAAGGTTCTAGATGCTAGGAAGGGCTGAGACGATACAGGCAAAGACGGTATAAGCGGAAAGAGTAGAGCGTTTTTTTGAATTTTTTGAGCTTTTGCTTTTCCTAGTAGGACGAAGTCCGTCCTCGAAGCGAAGCGCCCTAGGATCTAGGACTTTTATAGAAACAAAAAAGCCACTCAGTCATCGACAAAGTGGCTTAATGTAAGAATTAAATTGCTCCCCAGAATACCGACCGCTGGTGTAGCCCTTGAACCGTAGGTTCAAGGCGGGTAAATGAATACCTCCTAAGGCTTCTCGGTACGAGCCGAGCTTGCACAATGTCAGTAAAACATTCACCCTGGGTTTGTAAGTATCGGCACAGGGACATTACCAGCTAGCGAATATCCCAGGGAGCAAAACTTGTGTTCGTAAACCAGTCGGGTGACTAAAGTGGGCTTACGATAAAACTGTAATCAGCTGCTTATTAAGCAAACTCTATTATAACGACTTTTCGTCAGGTTTTGTAGCGCGTTCAACCAACGCGTCTTCAAGTGTTGACTGCAGCAAACCGATTTTATTATCCATCTGCCTTATATAATCTTGATTCTTTTGCTGTTCTTCTAACAGCTCATAACCGATATTTAATGCTGCCATAATGGCAATTTCTTCACGGCTAATGTTATTGGTACGTGCCTTAAGCGAGGTTAACTGCTTTTCGAGATTATTGGCCACATGCCTAAGCGCAGCTTCTTGTCCTTGTGGACAAGCAATAGAGTAGGTACGACCCATAAGGGTAATTTCAATCGCCTTGCTACTCATTCCGAAAAGGATCCTTTAACCGTGTACTTGAGCGGACTATATCGGTCTCAATAGCAAAGTGCAACACGATCGACGCGCAAACTCGCTCAGTTTAGATTAATTGTTGTTTAGATCGCCATTGGCGTACAAACATAGAGCGACTCGCTAGTTTAGATGTTACTTAATAGCAAGTTTTACATCATCAATAATGGCCAAAATTAACCGCTTTTTTGTCGGTGTATACTTTGCAACTGATTACGATTGTTGCATTTGTGGCTTACTCCACATAGTTTTAGGCACTTTATTGCGGCGACTATTGGTCGAGCTCACCACTTCTGCTAGCATGAACAATAGTAAATTTTGTGATTGGATAACACTTTATTATGGCGAGCCTTCCTACATTGCGCATGGATAAATTACTTGCAGCACTTAATGCTGCCGAAATTGGTCAGCACCCTGTCGAAGTTCACGGTGCTCTTGTTGGGCTTATTTGTGGCGGAGTAGAGCAACACGCCTCAGGCTGGACCCAGCCGTTACTTGAGCTGATGAATGACGGCCAAGCACTGCCAAAAGATCTGCAAGCCTTGATTGAAGAGCTATACCAAGATGCGGTGACGCGTTTGTCAGATACCGATTTTGGCTTTAGCCCAATGCTACCAGAAGAGGAAGAGCCGCTTTCAAAGCGTGTTGAAGCGTTATCTTTATGGGTGCAAAGCTTCTTAACGGGTATCGCGATTATCCAACCTAAACTTAACCAAGCGCCGCTTGATGTGCGTGAAGTTATTCAGGACTTGTCAGAAATCGCACAAGTTGAGTTTGATGTTGGTGAAGACGAAGAGTCTGAAGCGGCACTGATTGAGCTGATGGAGTTTACTCGTATGGCGGCATTAATGTGCTACGCCGAGTTTGGCCCCGCCATCGATGACGACGAACCCATCGACGTGGGTGTTATGCACTAATTATCACGCGTGACCCAATACCGCCATCGCATCTGTTTGCATGGCGGTTTTTGTATCAGCAATATCACACATTATTTTGTTATTGAGTTCATACATTCCATGGCGAATCCTAACGAGCTAGCAAGTAGCAACCAAATCAACGAGGTCGACATCGCGATTGTTGGCGGTGCAATGGCGGGAGCTACCTTAGCTCTGGCGTTGGCCCAGCTGACAAAATCGCTCGCAAAACCACTTAATATCGCCTTAATTGAAGCCCACAAGCCAAGCTGCGATCACCCAGGCTTTGATGCACGATCAATTGCTATCTCCCATGGCTCAATATTTCAGTTAACGCAACTGGATCTATGGCAGCATCTTGAGTCATTAGCAACGCCGATTGAAAATATCCATATTTCAGAGCGCGGCAACTTTGGTATGACAGAGCTTAACAGTGAGTCATTTAATCTGCCGTATCTTGGCCAAGTGGTTGAGCTTGAAGCCGTAGGTAAGCAGCTCTTTAGCTTGCTTGAAAAGAGCGATGTGGCGCTATATTGCCCAGCTAAACTGCAAAGCGTAACAGCCCAAGTTGATGCCCAATTACTTACCCTTGAAGATGGTCAGCAGATCTCGGCTAAGCTATTAATCGCAGCCGATGGAGTTAACTCCAAAGTGCGCCAAGCGTTTAAGCAGCCACTTGAACAGGTCGATTTTAATCAAACCGCCATTATTGCCAATATTCATACCGAGCAGGCGCATCAAGGCTGGGCCTATGAGCGCTTTACTCAAACAGGGCCATTAGCGCTACTGCCAATGGCTGATAGTAAGCATGAATCGCGGTTATCTATGGTGTGGGCCTTACCGCCTAGCGAAGCTGAGCGACTACTAGCTGCCCCCAAAGCCGAGTTTATTGAGCAATTGCAGCAAGCCTTTGGTTACCGGGCTGGACGCTTTATCGATATCGGCAACCGCTATAGCTATCCGCTGTTGCTGTCGTATATGCCAAGGCCGATTTACCATCGCACGGTATTTTTAGGTAACGCGGCGCAAACGCTACATCCTATTGCAGGCCAAGGTTTTAACTTAGGTCTACGTGATGTGGTGTGCTTGATTGATGTGATTGAAAAAGCGCTAACCAAGTTAGCGCTTGCTAACCCCGAAGGGGCTATCGATTTGGGCGGCACAAGCGTCACCCACGCCTACCTTGCAAGGCGTAATGACGATAGAAAAAGCACCATGAATAATATTGAGTTTCTCGTGCGCGGGTTTTCAAATGATCATTGGCCATTAGTGATTGGGCGTAATTTAGGCTTGCGATTACTGTCATGGTTCCCACCGCTAAAAGCTCCCGTGGCGCAAAAAGCAATGGGCTGGCTCCAAAGTTAGCCACTCGCGTGGCAAGATAGCCTGCGCGAGATTAAACAGTACGATTAATCGTGTTTTTAGGTCAAAAGCAGTTTTAATGAGTAAGGGTAAAAGATGTTAAGCACGCAAACTTATGATGTTGCCATCGTTGGCGGAGGCATGGTTGGCCTAGCAACGGCTATTGGCTTAGCAATGGAAGGCATTAAAGTCGTGGTGATTGATGCAGGCCACACCCAAGCGGTATCGGGCCCAGCAAAACTTAGGGTTAGCGCCATTAATAAAGCTAGCCAGCAACTTATTACCAACTTAGGTGCTTGGCCTTACTTGGCTGCAGCAAGAGTGAGTCCTTACCAAAAAATGCAGGTGTGGGACAAAGACAGCCTAGGTAAAATCGATTTTGATGCGCATTCACTGGGCGAAACTCACCTAGGCTCAATTATCGAAAACGACGCCATCGCCTTTGCACTTGCTGAGCGCGCCTCAGAATTTAGTGAGTTGACCTATATCGAAAACCAGCGTTTAGAGCGAATCGCCTTTGGCGAGCGAGAAGCCTGGTTAACCTTAGATAATGGCGACAACTTAAGTGCCGCATTAGTGATTGCTGCAGACGGCGCCAACTCATGGGTGCGCGAGCAATGTAAAATCCCCATGACCTTCTGGGACTACAATCACCACGCCATAGTGGCCACCATTCGCACCGAACTGCCTCACGGCGACACCGCAAGACAAGTATTCGATAAAGAAGGCCCATTAGCGTTTCTACCTTTATATGAAAAAGATCTGTGTTCAATCGTGTGGTCAGTCTCGCCAGAAAAAGCACAGCAGCTTTTAGCATTAGATAAGGTGAGCTTTGAGCGCGCCTTAACCGCCGCATTCGATGGTCGCCTTGGTATGTGCAGCCTCGAAAGTGAACGCCAATCGTTTCCTTTGCGTATGCGTTACGCACGCCACTTTGCACGGCCGCGCTTGATCCTTGCGGGCGACGCCGCTCACACCATTCACCCGCTCGCAGGTCAAGGTGTTAACTTAGGTTTTCTCGACGCTGCCAGCATCGTCGAGGTGGTAAGCGAGCTTAAAAACCAAGGTAAAGACATTGGTGATTATCGTCACCTGCGAGATTTAGAGCGTTGGCGTAAAGCCGAGGCGCTTGAGATGATAGCGGCAATGGAAGGGTTTAAAAAATTATTCCAAGGCACTAACCCGATTAAAAAAGCCATTCGCGATCTGGGCTTAAATATCGTTGATAATTTTGCGCCATTGAAAACACTGTTTATTCAACAGGCGCTAGGCAACAAGAACAACTTGCCGAGCCTGTGTAAGCGCAAACAGAGTTAACAATTTTGACTCATTAGTTGAATCTAAATAAGCCTTTAATTTCATGGGTTTGTTTTAGTGTTGTTGGTGAAAGCTGTTTTTGTGTGAAATTTTCACAAATTCATAATGAGAAAAACTAATGACAAAACTGTTCGGATTAGAAAATTCTTTTGTATACAAAGTAGCGTCTCAAGGTATAATTTCGCCGCATTTTAATACGACGACATTAATCTGAACCCCATAGCTGACTCGAGTACCCTACACAGTACTCTATATAAAGAGCGGGGATCAGCAGCAGACTAGAAGACCCCAAAGAAGGGATAAAAATGGCTAACAAAACTGTACTTTTTAACAAGCATCTAGAATCGAACGGCAAAATGGTAGATTTCCACGGTTGGGATATGCCACTTAACTACGGTTCACAAATTGAAGAGCATCACGCGGTTCGCCAGGACGCCGGTATGTTTGACGTTTCTCACATGACAGTTGTTGATGTGATTGGTGACGACGCTTGTGCCTTTTTACGTAAATTGCTAGCCAATGACGTCGCTAAGCTTAAAGTTCCGGGTAAGGCGTTATATGGCGGTATGCTTGACCATAACGGCGGCGTCATCGACGACCTTATCACTTATTACCTATCAGATACCGAGTACCGTATTGTTGTTAACTCAGCAACACGCGAAAAAGACCTAGCTTGGATCAATGAGCAAGTTAACGGTTTTAGCGTTGAAGTTACCGAGCGTCCAGAGCTGGCGATGATCGCCGTTCAAGGCCCAAATGCTAAGGCAAAAGCTGCCACAGTATTTAACGCCGCGCAAAACGCTGCCATTGAAGGTATGAAGCCATTCTTTGGTGTACAAGCAGACTCACTATTTATCGCAACCACTGGTTATACCGGCGAAACAGGCTACGAAGTTATCGTGCCAGAATCAGAAGCCGAAGCCCTATGGCAAGCATTCTTAGACGCGGGCATTCGCCCATGCGGCTTAGGTGCACGTGACACCCTTCGTCTAGAAGCAGGCATGAACCTTTACGGCCTAGATATGGACGAAAGCGTTAACCCACTAGCCGCTAATATGGGCTGGACGGTAGCGTGGGAGCCTGCGGATCGCGACTTTAACGGTCGCCAAGCGTTAGAAAAGATTAAAGCTGAAGGTACCGACAAACTTGTTGGCCTCATCATGGATGCTAAAGGCGTAATCCGTCACGGCATGTCAGTATTCTTTACCGATAGCGACGGTGTTGAGCAGCAAGGTACCATCACAAGTGGTACTTTCTCACCGACACTCGGTTACTCAATTGCCATGGCTCGCGTACCGCGCAGCATTGGTGACGTAGCTGAAGTTGAAATGCGTAAAAAGCGTGTACCAGTAAAGGTTATCGCACCGTCGTTTGTACGTAACGGTAAACAAGCATTCTAATTTTTCTGGGTTAATGCTGGTTATTTGAATCTACTTTGTTGTCGCCAGTGCTCATTGATACTTATCAACTGCGCGCTGGCTCCTAAAACTAGAATCAAATTCCTGCGCCTTCACCTCAGAAAATGGTTTGTGATGCTGCGAATAGAAAACTTATTCGCTTTATCAAGATAGTGTTATCTATTGGCCCTGTTGATGCTCTTAGTGGATAGATTGGATCAATAGGCTAAAGTTTATGATTTCATCAAACGTTGATATAAAGTGGAAACTGCTAGATTTTCCTGCTTGGACATGAACAATGTGGCAAACGTCAAAAAGTAGATGAAATCGCAGCACTTATGATGTAAAAAAGGTGCAAAAATTGATATAAGCCTTACAGGCAAGTCAGTGTAACGTCTTATTAAATACAGAATTAGAACATCGAATAAGGATTTAGACCAATGAGCAATATCCCAGCTGAACTTAAATATGCTTCTTCTCACGAGTGGATCCGTAAAGAAGAAGACGGAAGCTACACAGTCGGTATCAGTGAGCACGCTCAAGAGCTTTTGGGTGACATGGTGTTCGTTGAGCTTCCAGAAGTGGGCGACGACGTAAGCGCGGGTGAAGACTGCGCAGTAGCTGAATCTGTAAAAGCGGCGTCAGACATCTACGCACCGCTTTCTGGCGAAGTGATTGCCGTTAACGAAGCGCTGGAAGATTCTCCAGAGCTAGTTAACAGCGATGCATTTGGTGATGGTTGGTTCTTCCGCGTTATGCCAACCGACCTTACTGAACTAGACAACTTGCTTGATGCCGAAGGTTATCAAGCAGTTATCGACGAAGAATAAGCGTCGATGATAAACAAAGCCCCAACTCATCGCTGAGTGGGGCTTTGTTCGTTATATGGCTTATGCCGCAAAAGCTAAAGACATGTAATTAATAATATTTCAGTCAAAGTGTGTGAGCCGAGATACGTTTGCCAAGCTATTCAAGCAAACGTACATAAGCCAAACAACAATCGAATTCTAAACTAAAGAGACCGGTAGCACCGCCCCCCTACAGGCAGGATACTGGCAAATAGGAACTAGGTTACCCATGACCAAAGAAACCCTTACGCAGTTAGAGCAGCACGAACTATTTCTACGCCGTCACATTGGCCCTGGTGCTGATCAGCAGCAAGAGATGCTTAATTTTGTTGGTGCTGAATCGTTAGAAGATCTCACCGCTCAAATTGTACCCGGCGCTATCTTGCTAAACCGTGATTTAGCGGTTGGCGATTCGTGTGGTGAAGCGGAAGGCTTAGCTTATATCCGTAAAATTGCAGACAAGAACAAAGTCTTCAAGAGCTACATTGGTATGGGATACCACGGCACTGAAGTACCGAGTGTTATCCAGCGTAACGTATTAGAAAATCCAGGTTGGTACACCGCCTACACGCCTTACCAGCCAGAGATTGCTCAAGGCCGCCTTGAAGCGATTCTAAACTTCCAGCAAGTATCAATGGACTTAACTGGTCTTGATCTCGCTTCATCATCACTGCTTGATGAAGCCACAGCTGCCGCAGAAGCGATGGCGCTATCTAAGCGTGTCTCTAAAGCGAAAAAAGCTAACATCTACTTTGTGGCAGACGATGTGTTCCCACAAACGGTTGACGTGATTAAAACTCGCGCCGAGTGTTTTGGTTTTGAGGTTATTGTCGGCCCTGCACAGGACGCTGTTAACTACGAGCTATTTGGTGCGCTATTTCAGTACACCAACCGCCTAGGTCAAATTAACGATTTCACTGAGCTATTTGCTCAGCTACATGAGAAAAAGGCGCTGGTATCGGTTGCAGCCGACATGATGTCGCTTGTCTTGCTTAAGTCGCCAGGTTCTATGGGCGCTGACGTAGTATTGGGTAACTCACAACGCTTTGGTGTGCCAATGGGCTTTGGTGGGCCACACGCTGCATTTTTTGTGACCCGTGACGAATATAAGCGTTCACTACCGGGTCGTATTATCGGTGTATCACAAGATACTCGTGGTAACCGCGCACTGCGTATGGCAATGCAGACTCGTGAGCAACATATCCGCCGCGAAAAAGCTAACTCAAACATCTGTACCGCGCAGGTGCTACTTGCCAACATGGCATCATTCTATGCGGTATTCCACGGTCCACAAGGCCTTAAGACCATTGCTGAGCGCATTCACCGTCTAACTGACATCGTTGCCGCTGCACTAACGGCAAAAGGCGTTGAGCTCGTGAACAACACTTGGTTCGATACCCTGTCAATTAAAGGCTTAGACGTTGCGGCTGTACAAGCACGCTCTGCTGCTGCTGGCCTAAACCTGCGCATCGACAGTGATGGCATTGTGGGTTTAAGTTTGTCTGAAACCACGACTCGCAGCGATGTTGCTGAGCTAATTGCTGTTATCCTAGGTGATGACGATAGCTCAAACGGTAGCGCTGATATTGCAGCACTTGATGCAGCGATTATTGCTAACGGCAGCACGTCAATCCCAAGCGAACTTATCCGTAAAGATGCCATCTTAACGCACCCAACATTTAACCGTTACCAGAGCGAAACGGAAATGATGCGTTATATCAAGCGTCTTGAAAATAAAGACCTAGCCCTGAACCACTCAATGATTTCATTGGGTTCGTGCACCATGAAACTAAACGCAGCCACCGAAATGGCGCCGATTACATGGCCAGAATTTGGCAACATGCACCCATTCTGCCCACAAGATCAGGCGCAAGGTTACGCGCAGCTACTTGAAGAGCTATCTGCATGGCTAATTGATATCACAGGTTACGACGCGGTATCACTGCAGCCTAACTCAGGCGCGCAGGGCGAATACGCGGGTCTTCTAGCAATTAAGCAATACCATGAGTCACGTGGCGACGCGCACAGAAATATCTGTCTAATCCCACAATCGGCGCACGGTACTAACCCAGCTTCTGCGCAGCTTGCAGGCATGAAAATCGTGGTCACGGCTTGTGATAAAGCCGGTAACATCGACATGGCTGATCTTCGCGCCAAAGCGGCAGAAGTGGCTGACAACCTATCGTGCATCATGGTCACTTACCCATCGACGCACGGCGTGTACGAAGAGACCATCGCTGAAATTTGCGATGTGATCCATGATCACGGCGGTCAAGTTTACCTAGATGGCGCTAATATGAACGCACAGGTAGGCCTAACATCACCAGGCTTTATTGGCGCAGACGTATCGCACCTTAACTTACACAAGACCTTTGCTATCCCACATGGCGGCGGTGGACCAGGTATGGGCCCAATCGGTGTTAAAAAGCACCTTGCGCCATTCCTATCCGGTCACGCGGTGGTTAAGCATGGTCTTGAGTCTGACAACAATGGCGCTGTATCAGCCGCGCCATTTGGTAGCGCAGGCATCTTGCCTATCACTTGGATGTACATCAAGTTGCTAGGTAAAAAAGGTCTACGTCAGTCAACGCAAGTAGCACTGCTTAATGCTAACTACATGATGAAGAAACTGTCGGCGCATTACCCAGTACTTTATACCGGCCGTAACGACCGTGTTGCCCACGAGTGCATCATCGATTTGCGTCCACTTAAAGAAGCATCTGGCGTGACCGAAATGGATATCGCTAAGCGTCTAAATGACTATGGTTTCCACGCGCCAACCATGAGTTTCCCAGTGGCGGGAACCTTGATGATTGAGCCAACAGAATCAGAGTCTAAGGTTGAGCTAGACAGATTCATCGAGGCAATGGTGTCTATCCGCGGCGAAATCGCCAAGGTAGAAGCAGGTGAGTGGCCAGCGGACAACAACCCGCTACACAACGCGCCGCACACCCTAGCTGACATCATGGACCCAGCGTTTGATGAGCGTCCATATACGCGTGAAGAAGCCGTGTTCCCAACGGCAGCGGTGAAGCTGAACAAGTTCTGGCCAACGGTTAACCGTATTGATGATGTGTTTGGTGACCGTAACCTAATGTGTTCATGCGCTCCAATCTCCGACTACGAGTAATCTTTTAATTGCTGCTTGGGCTTGCTACTGCTACGTTGAACCTCGGCTCCAGTCCTCATTGACTGGAGTCAACTCCGGGCTAGAGCCTTCGGTTCGCCTTGCATTAGCATCGCCAGCGACGCAATTACGGAAACTGTGAGTTTGGTGGTTTCCGGTAGTTATAGAATTGAAAAAGCGACCTTTTGGTCGCTTTTTTATTGGCTGGGGTTTAGAACCGTTGATGGTTGCATCGAGTAGAAACAGCTAGCAAAATCTAGCTTATAAATAGAGTCAGACCTAATGACGGCAGACGAAATGACAAAGGCAGCAGCGACTATGCAAGAACAACTTCCGATTACGATTAGCGCCGATAGCGGCTTTTCTAGTTCGCTTAAGCCGTTGCTGGTTGAGCTTGAAATGTGGATTAACTTTCAAGCGCTGAAAGCAGATTGGTATGGCGATGAAGCCTGTATCTTAGCTTTCGATTTTACCTTGGTTAGGAGCTTGGAAGAAAAAGGGCTGGCTGCTAGTGAAAAGGGCGTAGCGGCTGGTAAAACGAGAGTTAGGAGCGCTGCGGCGGGAAAAGAGTGGGTCTTGGGGGATGGTTACGCTTATTGTTATGACGGCAAGACCTTAAAGACCACGGCTTTTATTGCGGTTGCTGACTTGCTTACGCCTATAAAGGGCGGTGTGGGCATTGAGCAGGCGATAAAGGGGCGGTTGGTGAGTGTGGTTAATGCGGTTGCCAGTTCTGCGGGAAGAGGGCATCGGTTGTTGGCTTTGGGGTGAGTCGCTAGCTCATGCCTCTACTAACTAAGGCGACGGATGAAGTGCATTACTACAAGCTTTTCCCTTGCTCCACTTTCCGCTTTGCTGCTGCCTTTTGAACTCACACATAGCGTCCCAACGGCCGCTAACTCCACTGTATTGACGACGAAACTCTTTGGCCGAGGTTATCCAAGCATCAGGTGCAATACCGAGTTCATTTAGTAATTTAGGTTGTTTTGAATCTATGACGCCTGTTTTATCATGTCGAATCGCTCTGCCAGTCCAGTCAATAAGCTCTAAGTAATCACAAAAGTGAAACGGGATCCCCGATTGACTAGCAAGATGGGTTGAACCATCAAATTTAGCGAGTGGTTTAAATGGGTCATCTACAGCAAGTTCTGGTTCTTGATTGGTGGACTTGGTGGGGGTAGTTGGCTTGCTGGCGTTGCTATTAAGCGAATTTAACTCGGTAATACGCTCTTGAATAGAGGTGAACTCAGAAGTTTGAAGTGTGTCTGCTATTCCTGCTCTAATAGGGTTTAAATCCACGTACATCATACATGCAAGTAATGCCTGTTCATCGAGCAGGGCTTGAGACTTAAACCTTCCTTCCCAGAATGCCCCCTTACACTCATCTTCACGATTTGCCCTACGTGCTACTTCCTCATTAAGGCAACGCATAAACCAGGATATACTCGATAAACGCTGGTGCCACTCAGCTAACAATCCATCAAGTAGTAAACGCTCACCCTCAATTAATGTCTCACCATTCATGTATTTGGTTGCTACAGGATGCCCTTTAGTGATTTTACACCATCGACTAATGACCTCTTTGTTACTCAATGATTTAGCTTTGTCAGTTTCGATTTTAAGGACTAAATGATAGTGATTATTCATGACAGCATAGGCACAAATATCGATACAGAAGATAGTTGAAAGCGCTTTGATTTTATCGACAATCCAGCCACGCCTATGTTCAAAGCTTTTACCTGTAAGCTTATCCTCGCCACAGAGAAATGCTCTTCTGACACAACGATTTATGATGTGATAGAAAGGAGTCGATTCAGGATCTATCAAAGTTCGTCGAGCGGAGGTCATAATCGCGATCCTACACTAGGCCAATAGGAGGTACTACAAAGCCTAGTAGAGGATGTGCTAAAGCACAAAAGATATGGCTGTCCTGTCTTTTCTTGTCCTGTCTTTTCTTTGATTTTATCGACAATCCAGCCACGCCTATGTTCAAAGCTTTGACCTGTAAGCTTATCCTCGCCACAGAGAAATGCTCTTCTGACACAACGATTTATGATGTGATAGAAAGGAGTCGATTCAGGATCTATCAAAGTTCGTCGAGCAGAGGTCATAATCGCGATCCTAGACTAGGCCAAGAGGAGGTACTACAAAGCCTAGTAGAGGATGTGCTAAAGCACAAAAGATATGGCTGTCCTGTCTTTTTGTTTTGGTAATCAGTTAGACCGGTTTATTACCAAGCATCATAAGCCGAGTTAACGCGGTTTAACCGTTATTAAATACAGCCTTGTTTGAAATAGAGAACATAAAAAAGGAGAGCCTAGGCTCTAATGCCGTTCACTTAAGGTGAACGGCATTTTTATTTTTGGCATACCGTTGAGGCCTTGGTTTTACTGTTCTGGGGA